>JAAUQZ010000378.1 GCA_012033355.1 Leptolyngbyaceae cyanobacterium RM1_406_9
TTGGGAGAAGGGGCTGGGGGATGAGGGCAAACTTGCAAAACTGGGATATACCCCATTGCCCTCGCTTGTGCTTACTTTAAGAAACTCAACCAAATTTCTACACGTCAATCTCATTCGGTCGGGTCATTTTGCTGGATGAAGTAAGCTACTTTTACTCTTCAGTAAAATCGCCTTTAGCATGATTAACTTAAGTCACAATAGCGACATTCATTGAATCTGAATGCAGGATTTTTAAGTATGAAACGGTTTCTGAGTGCCCTTTCTCTCACGTTTGTGTTGTACGGTACAGTGGCGATCGCCCAGGTTCAGGTTCCTCCTGACCCGATTGATCGAGTCATTGCAGCAGGGCTAATGAGCCGTTCTGCGAATGGTGACTTTCGGGCTGACGCGCTTTTGAGTCGGGCAGAGCTAGCCAGCATCTTAGTTAAGACATTCCAGCTCGATCGGCGCAACCCTGACCAAACCCTGGTGATTCCGATGCAGGATGTGCCTGAGTCGCACTGGGCTTACAGCGACATCCAAACCGTATTGCGGAATGGCATCATGACGGGCTACCGAGAAGGGCGTTTCTTCCCAGAGCAGCGCGTTTCGCGGGCAGAGGCTTTTTCCATCTTTGCTCAAGCCTACGGCGTGTTTCAGTTTCCAAATGAGACGATTGATGAAATTCTGGCTCAGTACCCCGATTCGACGGACATTCCTGCATGGGCCAGACGGTCAATGGCAACGGCGCTGTATGAAGGGTTTGTAAATATTGATGCCGCTAATCAGATCGGACCTCTACGACCCATGACGCGAGGCGATATGGCCTATGGCTTGAGCCAGTACTTAGACAATCAGCAAAATCCTGGGCTGTAGGAATGTAGTGTAGATATCTTGCCGGATTCAGGTGGCAACAGTTAGGATATCGACGCTACGATGGGTAAGTTCCCCCATCTGAATGGGTAAACTTCCTTATATAAACTGGGTGCCGTGACGATGAGCAAAAGATTCATCTTTTCTCACCTTTAAAGTCACCATCGCTTTGATGAATTGTGCCCGCTGATCGAATCTATTCCACACCTGACCTCTCTGTAGGAACTGAAGTTGGCTAAACGCGCAAAAATACTCACCACAGTTTTGCAGATAGGCAGTTTTCACCAGAACTTTAGTGAAAACGCGGTGTTTTCTCACTTCCTTTAAGAAACATTTTGATCCCATTCGTATCTTTGTAACAGGAACGAAAACCTAATTGGGCGATCGCCAAGATCGCCAGTACTTCTCAACATGAACATCTCACCCAGAGAAAATCAAGGCCGTAAACCTCATTACGATCTTTTACAGCCTGTGCGTCAATGGTTAGATAACGTTGAAATTCGCGACCCTAAGGTGGCTCGTCTCATTTCCCGACTCATTCCTGCCCAGTGTCCTTTTGAGCGGGATGTCAGCCTGTTTGGTCGTACCGTAGCTCACATCCCCCCTCTGTGTAAGCTCAACCCCCTATACGACCAGTTTGTTGGACTCCGCTTTCGCTCTCTTTGCTTTCTGGTTGACCAGTGCGGCGAAGATATTCAGTCTTACTGCTAATACCCATTTCAAGAATTAGAGCTATGGATAGAAGGGCACTCTGGGTACGGGGTGCCCTTCTATCTGTGGATCGCTCTCAGCAATGGTATTAAAATCTGTGGGGCTAAAGTTCATTGATCAAATTCTGGACTCGCTCTGCCAGTAGGGGATGGCTGATTTGTTCAACGAGTCTTTGAGCCTGAGAGAAAAATAGTCGTGCCCGTGCTTTTTGGTTGAGGCTGGCATAGGTTGAGCCAACATTGAGCAGGGTGTTAATGCGTCCGAGGCGATCGCCCACCTTTTGTTGAATCTGCAAGGCAGCGCTATAGAACTCTAGTGCTTGCTGAGTTTGGTTTAATACGCCATAGGTGCAGCCTATGTTGTCAAGGGTATTTGCCTGTCCGAGATGGTCGCCCAATTCTCTCTGAGTTAAAAGCACCTGGTGATAGAGCAGTAATGCCTGATTGGGCTGACCCAAATCTCGGTAAACAGAAGCAATGTTGCTCAGGGCAGTTGCTTCTCCCTGACGATTGGCTGCGATTTGCTGAGACAAAAGCGCCTGCTGAAAGCATTCCATTGCCTGGGAAAGTTTGCCCAGTGTGATGTAAGTAAAGCCGATGTTGTTGAGCGTGGTTGCCTCTCCGGGGCGATCGCCCAACTGACGACGAATTGGCAAAATCTGGTGATAGAGCAGGAGCGATCGCTTGGGTTCGCCCAACCGAGTGTAAACTAACGCGATGTCATTGAGTGTCGCTGCCTCACCCTGCCAGTCGCCCAATCTTCTGAAAATTGGCAATGCTCGGTTGAAATGCTCACCTGCCTGCTGCAATTTACCCAATTGGCTGTAGGCAGAGCCAATGTTACTTAAAGTGATGGCTTCTCCCCGACTGTTTTTCAGTTCTTGCGCGATGGTTAGCGCTTGCCTAAAACACTCCAGCGCTTGAAGAGGTTGCCAGCACTGAATGTGAGCTAAACCCATGTCATTAAATGTGTTACCTTCCCGCAGGCGATCGGGAATGTTTTGAGCCAGGGTCAGGTTTTGTTTTAACAGCGCCAAATACTCATGATGTTGACCCCGTTTGTAAAGGTTAGCGGCTTCACTGCGGCGTTGTTCCCATTCCTGTAAGTTTTGTGATTGAGTCATGCGTGTGGGTCAAATGTGTTGATGGTGCCTGTGATTGCCCTGGATCTCATACCTTAGCCAGGATTCCTCAAGTGCCTGAGAAATAAACTTCTACCTCTGGATAGATGCGGTCACACGAAAATATCACATCTGCTGAGCAGGTGTGGCGAAAAGTTAATGATTCTAAAGAAATGGTTAATGGCTATTTAGAGGGTAAGATCTGCGACTTCTCGAAGAAGTCGCAGATCTGGACACTCACCTTTCAGGATTACCAAGAGATACTAGTTGAGACTCAATCTGAGCAGCATCGAGCGATCGCCCAATAAACACAAGTCGGGTTTCTCTCGGTTCTTCCGGTTGCCAGGGACGATCGTAAAACTGCTCAAACCTGGCACCCACCCCTTGCAGCACCATTCGCATCGGCTTCTCAGAAACGGAGACAAATCCTTTGATGCGATAAATTTCTTGCTGCTCAACCAGTGCTTTCAGCCGTTCCTGTAGTGCTTTGGGGTCAAAGGATTGATTCCACACAAAATGAGTGGAAGTGATGTCATCATCGTGATCGTGTTCCTCCTCCTCATCATGGTGGCTGGGGCGAGTCTCTAGATTGTCTTCTACAGCTGCATTAAAGCCGAGGAGAATGCTGGGGTCTAGCTGACCGCGATCGCTCCTCACAATTTTCACGGCTCTGGGTAATTCCTGTTGAATCAACGCCAAAACTTCTGTCACCGTACACTCATCCACCAGATCGGTTTTGTTAAGCGCCACCAGGTCAGCACAGGCAAGCTGGTCTTCAAACAGTTCTTGCAGAGGCGTTTCGTGATCCAGGCTTTCATCCGCCTGTCGCTGAGCCGTGAGTGCTTCTATGTCGTGCGCCAAAGTCCCCTTTGCCACCGCTTCACAATCGACCACCGTAATCACTCCATCGACAGTGGCGGCATTGCGAATTTCCTGCCAGCGGAAAGCCTTGACGAGCGGCTTGGGCAGCGCCAAACCAGACGTTTCGATCAGAATGCAGTCCAGGCTGTCTCGCCGCTTCAGCAATTCCAGCATGGTAGGCAGAAATTCTTCCTGGACGGTGCAGCAGAGGCAGCCGTTGGTGAGTTCGATGATGTGGGGGAGTGGAGGAGTGGGGAGGG
>JAAUQZ010000074.1 GCA_012033355.1 Leptolyngbyaceae cyanobacterium RM1_406_9
CGGTATTCTTTCAGTAGCTCATCAATTAATTCAGGTCGAAAATCCATTTGTCGCGTCTCAGATAGATTAGTTCATTAGATCTGCTTTTGACCTTTGACACAATCTAATTTACAGTCTCCGATTCAGCTTCTGAATCATCTCTAGGGTCAAGGAACGTTTACGAGATAGCACCTCAGATACTCTAGCTCGACTACCAAGATATGGCTCCAAATCACGACGCGACCAGCCACGAGTGTCCATACATAGCGCTCTGCGCCTGGATAACTAGCGGTTGTTTTGTGAGAGCCGCGCTCCGCGCGGCTCTCACAAAACAACCTGTACTACACGCAATTGAGAATTGCTATAGTATTGAATTGCTTCAATTGGATCAGGAATTGCAATAGGGAAGTGTACTTTCTCATAGGCTTCTACTAATGTGCTTATCACATCTGATCCGATTATTGGTGATGATACTTGCGTTACGATGGGTGGCTAAAGATGAAGGAGGCAATGTCAGTATCGATCAGAACAAGACTCATGGGAGATTGGCTAGCTGAAATCTTGCACAAGATTGGTCTGTTACCCAATGACCCGCCCCAGAATCACCACAAACATCAGAAACCCTATGAGTGAATATAGCGAATCAAAGCAAGTCCTCCAACATCAATCGCAGCCCCTTAAAATTAAAAAATACGGTCGTCGGGTCAAAAGTCTGTTTCGCTTAGGATTCGACTATTTGCGCCATTTGGTACTCAATCCATCCCCTTCTAATGAGTCCGACTTTGTGCAATCTTTACAACTTTTGTCCTGTACTTAGGGGTTGGCAGGTTGGGCAGTAGTAATATCGCCGCCCGCCCGAAAATTCTTTAACAATGGCTGTGCCACAGACATAACAGGGTTTATCGACTCGATTGAACACATAATGGCGGTATTCCTGGCGCTTTTGTCCCTGGGTTTTGAGTTGCGCGACAAACTCCAGGTCATTGGTAATTCCACCCGTTTGATAGGACTGACGGCTGACTGAGAGAACCGCTTCTGCCAGAGCAGCAATTTGCTCAGGGGAACAGTCAGTAGGGCGGCGAGTGGGATGAATTTTGGCGACAAACAAGACTTCGCTGCGAAGGTAGTTACCCAAGCCACAGAAAAAGCCTTGATCGAGCAATAGAGATATGAAGCTGCGGCGGTAAAAGCGTTTGTCTTGGATATGGGCGATCGCCTGCTCAACCGTAGTCGCCTCATCCAACACATCGAGTCCCAACTTGCTGAGAAACGGGTGCATGAAAATTTCAGGTTCGGTTAAAACCTCGATATCAGAAGCGCTGTAGAGCAAGGCTGACTTTTTTTCGTTGTGAATCGCCAGCCGAAGCTGACGATTGGTCGTAGGGTAAGAATGGGCATCTCGAATCACCCATTTACCGTAAAGCTGATTGTGGCTGTAGATGCTGAATCCGTTGTCAAAGCCGAGCAGCATTGCCTTTCCTTTGGCGGTGACGGATACAACTTTTCTGCCCTTCAGCTTAGATTCGTAGGGTTTGAGCCGCTCGAAAGCAAAGAAGATCTCGGTGACGGGGCGATCGCCAATTGCCTTTGCAATCTGGTCCGCCGCTCGTTTAATTTCGGGTCCTTCTGGCATTTACAGCACACCTTTGGAGCTGGGGATGGTATGGGCGCGACGCGGATCAACCTCAATCGCCATTCTCATCGCCCGCGCAAACGCCTTGAACGTTGCCTCAATGATGTGGTGAGAATTGATCCCATCCAGTTGGCGAATGTGTAGCGTCATTTGGGAATGGTTGACAATTGCCACAAAAAACTCGCGCACCAGTTGCGTATCGTAAGTGCCAACCCGCTCCGTAGGAATTTGTAAGCCGTAGCTGAGGTGAGGCCGTCCCGAAAAATCTAGCGTCACCTGCACGAGGGCTTCATCCAGGGGTGCTAGGAAATGCCCGAAACGGACGATGCCTTTGCGATCGCCCAATGCCTTTGCCAACGACTGACCCAGCGTAATCCCCACATCTTCATTCGTGTGGTGGTCATCGATTTCCAGATCGCCCGTTGCCTGCACATCCAGGTCAATCAGCCCGTGTGAGGAGATCTGGTGCAGCATATGATCTAAAAACGGAATTCCCGTTGCTGCCGAGCAAGTTCCCTGTCCGTCAAGATTCAGGCTCACCTGCACGTCTGTCTCACCCGTTTTGCGGCTAACGGAGGCCATTCGAGCAGGCAATTCTAAATTGAAGGAAGGAAGTTTTTCTGAGGAAGTCGCTGCGAAGTCGCGGGTTTGCATGAACCTGAGCCAAATTTTCTAATTGTCTAAGCTCATTAATTGTAAAACCCAGCGCTCAGATCTGCGACTTCTCGAAGAAGTTGCAGATCTTGTTTGCTCATGAATAGGCAGAAGGCTTAGTTCCAATGGCACTGACGTAAGCGGCTTTCTTTGCCCTGGAATCAATTCCAGGTAATCGATTAAGTCCGTTAAAACTGAGAGTTGGCACTAGTTTAGTCTGTTACCCAACGCCCCGCCCTGGAATCAATTCCGGGCTAACAGCTTAAGTCAGTTGAAACTGACTCAACCATCCACTGAAAAACCGTTCCAACTTGTTTTAACGAGTTTTAGCTTTGAGCCTGAGATTGATCTCAAGGCTCTAGAGCGATGCCTCCAGCCGTTGATACAAGCTCTCATTTAAGGTGGATTGCATCTACAGCTCCCCGATCTCCCCATTCGTTAAAGCTGATTAAGCAGACTTTGCAGACGTTCTAATTCTGCATCAACTGCTGCATCGAGGAGAAGGAGTGTTTGAGGGTTCAGCACTGGGAAGTTGCGACTGGGGTACTAGCCAACGACACTCCAAGCCTAAGCGCAACTGACCTGGAATATTTAATGGGAATTACGCAGATTTCTCTGATCTTTAAGAAGTTTTCGTCAACTTGAAGCCCTAAGGATTGTGGATCAAATAATCTGTAAAACCAGAATCTCTGTAGGGACATGGCATTGCCGTGCCCCTACACAGGAGAATTACACATTAATAAATCCACAATCCTAAGCAGCGTGAAAAATTGGACGGTTCAACAAACCTTACTAGAGGATATTCAAAAAACAGCCCATACCCCAAGAATACGTAGGGGCATAGCATTCGGCAGATAGACGCTGGAACAAACCTAAGGATTCTTGCCCGAATGCTACGCCCTTACAGGAACTCGCTGCTTTTCAACCATTCTCTTAAAGTTACATTCCCATGATGGCGTAGCCCGAATCGACGTAGAGAATCTGTCCCGTGATGCCACTGGAAAGGTCACTTGCCAGGAAAGCAGCCGTATTGCCGACTTCGGTTTGAGTTACCGTGCGGCGCAGGGGGGCAATTTCCTCAACGTGGTGGATCATGTCTAAGATGCCGCCAACAGCCGAAGAAGCCAGGGTGCGAATGGGGCCAGCGGAGATCGCATTGACACGGATATTTTGGGGGCCAAGCTCGGCGGCGAGATAGCGGACGTTCATCTCCAGGGCGGCTTTGGCAATTCCCATGACGTTGTAGTTGGGGATAACGCGAACGCCGCCTAAATAGGTCAGGGTAATGATGCTACCGCCTTCGGTCATGAGTGGGCTGGCGGCGCGGCTAAGCTGCACCAGTGAATAAGCGCTGACTTCCAGGGCGAGGTTGAATCCAGCACGAGAGGTTTTACTGAAATCACCTGTCAGGTCATCTTTGTTGGCAAAGGCGAGGCAGTGAATCAGGATGTCGAGCTTGCCCCACTTCTCCTGAACCGTTGCAAAGGTTGACTCGATCTGCTCATCGTTTTGCACGTCGCAGGGCAGAAACAGACTGGGCTGGAGCGGCTCTACCAGTTCTGCCACTTTCTTTTCATACCGTCCTTTTTCGTCGGGCAGAAAAGTTACGCCCAGGTTAGCTCCAGCTTGGTGAAGCTGTTGGGCGATTCCCCAGGCGATCGAGCGGTTATTGGCGATGCCTGTGACGAGAGCGTTTTTGCCAGTCAAGTTCAGCATGGGAATCTGTGGAAAATCTTTATTTAGGCGCAACTAGGAGAATACTGGAAAACGAGGATCGAAGGATAGAGTATGAATTTTGATATGGCTGTTTTACTTTGGAGCGATCGCCTTGTAATCTAGATAACATAAGCCTTTCAAGTTCCTTCATCAAAGCTCAAACCTGGCTTGTTTTTGAGTGAACTGAATGCTGCCAAAGCAAAGTTGGGTGAATTTACGGACGAGCTTTCGATACAGCTTGGCAAATTATGTATCGTCGTGTACAAAAAACTGTCTCACAGTTAAGTTTTAGTGTTCTAAAGTCAGAGATCTCTCACAGGAAGCAGGGGATCTCTGCATGACCTGATTCAGTCTATACGACAGTGGGTAGGGCGAGGGTATGGTAGTGACGCAAGATAGACCACCGCTAGCGAATGTATTTCGGCAGCTCAGTGGCAGCGCTTTTCCGCCAGTGGTGGAGTCGTTTGATCGAAGTAAGACTATTTTCTTTCCGGGTGATCCCGCTGAGCGTGTCTATTTTCTGCTTAAGGGCGCTGTAAAACTGTCCAGGGTTTATGAAGCTGGAGAGGAAATCACGGTTGCGCTGCTGCGAGAAAATAGCGTGTTTGGCGTGCTGTCTCTGATCACGGGACACCGCTCTGATCGGTTTTACCATGCCGTCGCTTTTACGCCCGTAGATTTGCTCTCTGTGCCGATTGAGCAAGTCGAGAAGGCGCTCAAAGATAACCCCGAACTGTCGATGCTGATGCTTCAGGGACTTTCCTCTCGGATTCTGCAAACCGAGATGATGATCGAAACGCTGGCACACCGCGATATGGGTTCACGCCTGGTCAGTTTCTTGCTGATTCTCTGCCGTGACTTTGGAATGCCCAGCCCCGATGGGATCACGATTGACCTGAAGCTGTCGCATCAGGCGATCGCTGAAGCCATTGGCTCAACCCGTGTGACCGTAACTCGTCTGCTGGGCGATCTGCGGCAGGATAAAATGATATCTATTCACAAAAAGAAAATTACCGTTCACAATCCCGTTGCCCTTAGCCAGCAGTTTACTTAAGTCAACGCATCCACCCGTTCACCTTGTTCAGAATGCAGTAGGCTGTATCTGGACTGTTTCTAGCCAGCGATGACCGCTCAGTTAGTCCTGATTGCAGCAATTTTGGTACTGGGGGGGGTGATTGCCACGGTGGGCGATCGCCTGGGAATGCGAGTGGGCAAAGCTCGGTTAACGCTGTTTAACCTGCGTCCCCGTCAGACTGCAACTATTGTCACCATTCTCACGGGCAGCGTCATTTCTGCCTCTACGTTTGCGCTCCTGTTTGCCCTGAGTGAGCAGCTTCGACGCGGTATTTTCGACTACGAAGAAATTCAGGAAAATTTGACGACTGCCCGTCAAGACCTGGAAGAAGTCAGCGAAGAAAAGCAGCAGATTGAGGCTCAGCGAGATGAAGCCATTGAGCAGCAAAGGGCAGCACGGAACCGACTGCGGCAAATCAACCAAGATCTGGAAGCGGCGATCGCCCGTCAAGCTAGAACCGCTGCCCGATTAAACCAGTCCCAAAACCAACTGAACCGAACTCAAAACCAACTGGGTCGAATTCGCTCTAGCTTTGAACGAGCCCGCGCTCAACTGGGTCGGGTGACACAGCAGGCAAACAGCCTTCGATCAGAGATTCGAGAGCTTCAGGTTGGACGGCAACAGTTGATTCGCCAAAGAGAAGAAGAATTGGCTCTGCGGGATCAGGCGATCGCCGAACGAGAAGCACTGCTGCGGCAACTTGAAGCCCAAAGAGCATTTCTCGCTCAAGAGGTGCAATCTCTAGAGCGAGAGTTTCAAGGATTACGTCAAGGCAACGTCGCTCTCCTGCGAAATCAGGCTCTTGTCTCTCGTGCCTTTCGCATTGTTGATCCAACCGTTGCGCCTCAAGTAATCTATCGGCTGCTGCTAGAGGCAAATCGAGTCGCAGTTCAGGAAATCTTACCTGATGCAGACGATTTAGATCAGCAAGTCATCGATATTACAAATGCTGAGGTTGAACGGCTGGTTAGCCAAATTCGAGATGGACAAGAGTATGTCGTGCGAATTCTCTCGGCTGGCAATTATGTCGTTGGAGAACCGTGCGTTGTAGCAGGAGAATCGTGTATTCAGGTATTTGCTGCTGCCACCCCTAATCAGGTTGTGTTTTTAGATGGAGAAACTGTAGCGACCGTTTCTGTTGATCCATCCACTGCTACGGATGAAGAACTGCTAGATCGAATCAGGTTGTTGGTTGCAGCCTCTCAGTTTCGGGCGAGACAGGCAGGCATATTGTTAGATATGCCCCAGGTGGCAGATGGCCGAACTCAAACTTTGATCAGCTTTTTGCGACAGGTTAAGCAATACAATCAGCCGATTGAAATCCAGGCGATCGCCTCAGATGTTACTTACACCGCAGGGCCAGTTAGGCTAGAGCTAGTTGCAGTTCAAGACGGTCAAATTCTGTTTGGAACAGGACAATCTCCTGCATTATTTGCTCCACAACCCAATTCCCCACCTGCCAGTCCAGAGCAGTCCGAATCTGACTCTAATAGTTCAGGACGAAGTGATCCAGAGCGAAACAATCAGGATCAGCCAAACTGAAGGAATTTTCAGAAATCTTAATTTTCCAAACTGCATGGCATCCCTATTTCTAGATTCTAACCAGCCAGCTATTTTGGGTTTTGATCCCGGTCGCCAAAAGTGCGGTCTGGCCGTCATGGGGCTGGATCGCAGCCTCCTATATCGTGAGGTAATCCCAGCGGAGAAGGCGATCGCTACCATCCAAACATTACGCCAGCAGTTCCCAATTTCGCTGCTGGTAATGGGCGACCAGACCAGTTCCAAAGACTGGAAGCAAAAGCTCGACAGCAACTTATCAGAACCCCTGAGAATCGTCCTGGTAGACGAACGGTTTAGCACCCTGGAAGCTCGCGATCGCTACTGGCAAATGCACCCGCCCAGAGGTTTATTCCGCCTGCTGCCACAGGGCATTCGCACCCTTCCCCGCCCCATCGACGACATCGTAGCGATTCTTTTAATTGAACGCTATTTGGGCAGGTTGACGGATTAAAAAAGAGTTGAATTGTTCCATGAGCTTGCACATGAAAAATTCGACTTCAATCAAATTTCTGCCCGAATCGTAAACGAATAATCTCCACCTGGCTCAAGCTGGTAATCACATTTTTCCAGAAAGCGACCCAGGGGTTCTTGAATGAGCGCTCTTCCCAGCGACGGCTCAACAGATAGCTCTCCTCGGTTAAAGCGCCACTGAAACTGCCAGTGATAGTCACTCGCTCTTACCTCACCTTCGATTCTGCCCTGCTGCCAAGACTGGTGAGTAATGCGGACATAGGCAGTCGTTTCAGGTAGACGCTTAGAACTCACAGTAGCTTCTATTTCCTATTAATTTTAGGGTCCGTTCTGGTGGGCCCTGCTGGGATTCTAAACTAAGCTTTACGCAATGCGATCATCGGGAGTCACAGAGCGACTATTGTAGAGGCTCATCGCTTTGGCAACGCCCTGTTTGAGACTTAGCTCGACGGCTGACAGAACCATTTGCAGCACTTCTGCCATGATTTGTGCTTCTGCTTTAGAAAATTGCCCTAATACGTGAGAAACGGTATCTTTGTCGGAAGCAGCAAGGTTTTTAGGGCTATCGATGCCGATGCGGAGACGCGGAAAATCTTGTGTGCCCAGGTGGGCGATCGCTGATTTCATGCCCTTTTGCCCACCCGCTGAGCCAGAGAGCCGCAGCCGAATTTTGCCTACTGCCAAATCCATATCATCGTAGATCACCAGCACGGACTCCGGCGGTAGCTTAAACCAATCCGTTGCGGCCCGAATTGCCTGCCCTGACAGATTCATGTAAGTCAGCGGCTTCAGCAAGCGAATTTTGTCTCCGTGTGGCCCTCGCCCTTCACCAAAAGTGGACTGAAATTTACGATTTTCGGACATACTAATGCCCCACGATCGCGCTAGCAAGTCGATCGCCTCAAAGCCAATGTTGTGTCGAGTTTTGTCGTACTTTGCCCCCGGATTGCCCAACCCCACAATCAATTGCGGAATCACTAACTCAGGAGCCGCCGAAGTGTCTGTCATCTGAACTGTTGATCTGTCTGTCACTGCTGGCGATCGCCCACTGCCGTCTCACCTATTCTTAACCTCGACCCCTAACTCTGAACGACTTTCTCCTCTGCAATTTCCTCAGCTTCGACTGCTTCAGCTAGTTCAGTCGCCTCAGTCGTTTCAGCTTCAGGCTCAGTCGAGGCAGTAGGAGCCAGTGCCTTGCGTGAAGACGGGGTTTCTAGCTTAGCTTCCATCGGTTGACTGACGGTTTGCTCTAGGCGCTCTGCTTCTTTCTTAAACTCGTTTTCAAATTCCTTAGACGCTTCCTGGAAGCCGCGAATTGCCTTGCCCAGACTACGACCAATTTCTGGTAGCTTCTTGGGGCCAAAAATTAGCAGGGCAACGACCATAATCAGCGCCATTTCGGGTAAACCAATTCCAAAAACATTCATCGTGCCTTCTCCTAAAACTGTGGGTGGGCGATCGCCCCTTTAACGATAGACTCAATTTTTTAGTATAAGGCGAACAAAAAACCCCGGACGAGCCGGGGCAAAGATTCATCCAATATCCACAACCAAAGGAAGACTTGCAGGCAGTAAGCAATCTGCCAAACATTACTTGCCCAATGTACTCCAGTCTACATCCAGACCTTCAAGCAGCAAGGAAGAATTATAAATTTGCAGAATGATCAGCAAGAACACGAAAAATAAACCCATGAAGACCGCCATCAGCGGTGTCGTTCCCCAACCGGGAGCAACTTTACCGTATTCAGAGTTTAGAGGTTTGAGGATATTTCCCAACCGAGTCTGTTGTGCCATGAGTGACCTGCGATAAATCTCAATATTTTAACGATCCGTAATATTATAAAAGAATACTACTCATAATTGATCGCTTATGGAACCCGCAACAGTTTTTAGCATTTCTATCGGAGTTTTCTTGTTAGCCGTGACAGGCTTTTCTATTTATACCTCGTTTGGGCCTCCTTCTAGAGAACTCAACGATCCATTTGAAGACCACGAAGATTAGAAAGTACTTAAGCACAACGAGCATTTGTAATCAAACGCAAACTCTGCCACCGCTCTAAACCTGCTGGGCATATCTCTAGCCCTACCCAAGCCAGGGTACCTGAGATCTTGCACTAGCGGCAGGGGGTGTTGCACTAGCGCCTTGAGATCAATCTCAGGCTCAAAGCTAAAACTCGTTAAAACGAGTTGGAATGGTTTTACAGTGGGCATTTGAGTCCGTTGAAACGGACTTGGGCTATTAGCCCGGAATTGATTCCAGGATGGGTCATCGGGTAACAAACCAGCTTAGTGCGAGATTTGAGTTACAGCAGTTTTCACTTGCACAAAGCACAAATCTCTCTAGGGGCGGACAGCCGTTTGCCCCTAGAGTTATTCATCCGTAAGACGCTGCAAATCTCCACTCAAATTCAACAATTTGTGGCTTGAGTTGCTTTATTCTATGTCTAGACAACTCGATTTGAGGTTCAACCGTAGCTCATTCTATTTTTGGAATAGATGGCTCTATCTCTGACCCGCTTCAGTTAACCCTGAGAATAGAACTATCCATCTCTGACCCCACTTCATTTGGGGTCAGACCTACTTCATTCTATTCTTGGAATAAGTGGTTCTATCCCTGAACTCCACTTCAACTGGGGGCAAACCTACTCCATTCTATTTCTAGAATAGATGGCTTTGTACTAGACATACTTCCATTGGGGTAAGAGGGCGATGGGTGCATCCAAGTTTTGCAAGTTTGCCCTCATCCCCCAGCCCCTTCTCTCAAAAAGGGAGAAGGGGAGCCGGATTGGAAGTCCCTCTCCCGCTCTGGGAGAGGAATTTAGGGTGAGGGCTGCAAAAGTGGGATGCACCCAGGGGCGATCGCCTCTGAGGAAGTGACGGCAAACCGTTGGAACCACTAAATTGACCAGCAGCCTGATGCCACTTCTGCGTGAAGCTATATGTTCTAGGGCAAGACACGCTCCAAAACATATAGCTTTGAAGAGAATTGGGATAAAGACTTGGAGGTAAACCTGTCATGATTGCTCAAACTGAGACAAAACACTACACCATTGATGAATACCTGGAACTCGAAATCGCGTCAGAAACGCGCAGTGAATACTGTGATGGAGAAATCATTCCAATGACTGGTGGAACACCCAACCACAATGATATCGCTGGGAACCTATACATCCTTCTTAAATCCGCGCTCAAGGGGAAAAATTACCGGACTTTTTATGCCGATCAACGGCTCTGGATTCCAGATGTCAGCCTCTATACCTATCCCGATGTGATGGTTCTACCTAAACCGCTAGAACTTCAAACTGGGCGCAAAGATACTGTTGTGAACCCTTGTTTTATAGCTGAAGTGTTGTCTAAGTCCACTCAAAACTACGATCGCGGTGAGAAATTTGTTGCCTATCGGACAATTCCCACCTTCCAAGAATATTTGCTGATTGACCAATACTGCATACACGTTGAGCATTATGTTAAAACAGCCGCTCATCAATGGCTATTTTCGGAATACGATGACCCAACTGTTACTCTTTCTTTAAGCACCTTTGAGTTTCAAATTCAGATTGCAGAACTTTACGACAATATTGACTTTTCAACTGTTTGAGTGGGATGGCTGAAACAGGAGTAGAAAGGGCGATCGCACAGGATAAGAACAAGGCTACTATTTGGATACCCCGCTTAGTGAAGTGAACAGGAGATCGACGTAAGGCAGGTCAAGATGTCCGTTGAGGAAGCACTGGCTATTTTAGATATAGCCTTACAGCAAGAACGCCTAAACGACGTTCAAGAAATTGTCTTTCGCTGCTGCTGGGAAGGACAGACCTATGCTGAGATTGCCGACTCAGCGGGATATGATCCTGGCTACATCAAAGATGTCGGCTCCAAACTGTGGCAGCTTTTGTCAGAGTCTCTCGGCGAAAAAGTCAGCAAAAGCAACCTCCAGGCTGTTTTTAGAAGAAATCTATACCGCCTTTCAACCCCGCAAGAACTCCCCTCTCCCCTCCCCACCCTCCTCTCTTTCCCTTAGCCCCCAGCCCCCAGCCCCTAGCGCCGCCCCGCCCCCTCACTGCGACTGGGAGAGCAATTGACGTGTCTACCTTCTACGGTCGGGCAGAAGAGTTAGCCACGCTGAAGCAGTGGATTTTAGGAACCCAGACCCGTCAGCCCTGTCGCCTGGTTGCAATGCTGGGAATGGGCGGCATTGGCAAAACCTCTTTGTCGGTAAAACTGGCGCAAGAGATTGTAGAAGGGGTCGGAGGAACGGAGTCTCCCCATCGTTCTTTTGAGTTTGTGATTTGGCGATCGCTCCGCAATGCTCCTCTAGTCGAAGACATTCTCGCTGACCTCATCCGAGTCCTTTCTAACGAGCAGGAAACGGAAGCGGATTTATCCAAAGATCTCAGCAGCAGGATTACTCGGCTGATTCACTACCTCCGGACTCACCGTTGCCTACTGGTGTTAGACAACGCAGAAACAATTTTGCGCGGCGGTGACTATGCCGGATATTATCGCGAAGGCTATGAGGGCTATGGAGATTTGCTGCGGCGGGTAGGAGAAGTAACTCACCAAAGCTGTCTGGTGATCACCAGTCGAGAAAAACCGAGGGAGTTTGTCTCTCTAGAAGGCGATACATTGCCTGTGCGATCGCTCAGTCTGATTGGCTTACGGGTCTCTGACGGACAGGAAATTCTCAGGGCAAAAGGTGAGTTTATTGGGTCTGAAGCCGAACTGGAGGCACTCACCGATCGCTATGCTGGAAACCCACTGGCGCTAAAGATTGTTGCCACCACGATTCAAGACTTGTTTGATGGCAGCATTGCCGAATTTTTAGCGCAGGGCACGGCCGTCTTTGATGACATTCGCACTCTGCTGGTCCAGCAGTTTAGCCGCCTGTCAGACCTGGAGCGGGAAATTATGCACTGGCTGGCAATCGATCGGGAACCCGCTGCGTTTAGTGATTTGCAGGAAGATCTGCTGGTGCCTGTAACCAAAACACAGCTCATTGAGGCGATCGGCTCTTTGCGGCGGCGATCGCTGATTGAGAAAGCAACGGTTACAGGGGGCGATCGCCAGTCCAACAGCTACACGCAGCAGCCCGTTGTGATGGAGTATGTGACTGAACGGTTGGTCGAGCAAACTTGCCAGGAAATTCTCACTGGAAAGCTCTCACTGTTTATCACCCATGCCCTGCTCAAAGCCTCAACCAAAGACTACATTCGGGAAAGCCAAATTCGGATTATTTTAGAGCCGACTATTGCTCAACTCCTGTCCACACTGCGGACAAAGCCAGATGTTGAGCAAAAGTTAAACCAGGTTTTGGAAAAGTTACAGGAATTGGCTGACCAGAGTGGCTATGGTGGCGGCAACTTGATTAACCTGTATCGGCAACTTAAAACCGACCTGACAGACTATGATTTTGCTCAAATCAAAGTGCAGCACGCCTACCTGCCCGATGTAAACCTGCATCGAGTTGATTTTACCGACGCGGATTTGGCGAAATCTGTGTTTGCTCAAACGCTTGGCAGCATCTTGTCAGTCGCCTTTAGCCCCGATGGAACGCTGCTGGCAACCAGCGACGAAGACGGCGAAATTCGCGTTTGGCAAGTGACAGACGGCAGGCAGCTTTATACCTGTCGGGAACATACAGAGTGGGTTTGGTCAATTACCTTTAGCCCAGACGGGGAAACAATCGCCAGCAGCAGCAAAGACCAAACCGTGCGACTGTGGGACTCTGCAACGGGACAGTGTTTTCAGGACTTGCAAGGGCATACGGGCTGGGTTTGGTCTTCTGCTTTTAGCCCCGACGGCCAAACCCTGATCAGCGGCAGCGAAGACCAGACGGTGAAACTATGGAATATTCACTCCGGAGACTGTCTCAATACCTTTGAAGGGCACCTGGGCGGAGTCTGGTCAGTGGCATTTAGCCCCGATGGTCAACGGTTTGCCAGCGGGGGTGTCGATCAAACCGTGCGGCTGTGGGAGGTAAAAACCGGGAAATGTCTCCTGCTGGAAGGGCATACAAATCGGATTCGTTCGATTGTTTTTAGTCCTGATGGTCAGCTTTTGGTCACGGCAGGCGATGACCAATCGATGCGATTCTGGCAGGTTAGCACAGGGAAATGTTTGCACGTTGCACCTCACGATAGCCGCATCTGGTCGGTGGCATTTAGTCCGGATGGGGAATGGGTGGCGATCGCCAGTGACGACCAGACCATTAAACTTTGGGAAGTCCGCACCCGTCAGTTTTTTAGAACCTTTCAAGGGCACAGCAGCCGAGTTTGGTCCGTGGCATTTAGTCCTGACAGTCAAACACTCGCCAGCGGCAGCGACGACCAGACGATTCGCCTCTGGGAAGTCCACAGTGGGCAGTGCCTCCGCAGCTTCCAGGGACACAATAACTGGATCTGGGCAGTTGCCTTTAGCCCTGACGGAAACTCCCTTGTCAGCGGTGGTGAAGATCGAGCAGTGCGGCTATGGGATCTTCAAACTGAGAAATGCTTCAAGGAATTGCGAGGCCACACCGGACGCATCTGGTCGGCCGCCTTTAGCCCCAATGGTCAGATTCTTGCTAGCGGCAGTGATGACCAAACCATCAAACTGTGGCAGGTGAAAACTGGACGCTGCCGCGCGACCTTGCGCGGACACACACGCCAGGTGCGGCTAATTGCGTTTAGCCCAGAGGGTCAGCTCCTCGCCAGTGCCAGCGGCGATCGCACTGTCAAACTTTGGGAAGTCAGCACCGGGGAATGCCTCAAAACCCTTCGGGGACACGCAAGCTGGCTCTTTTCCGTTGCCTTCAGCCCCAATGGAAAACGGTTGGTAACGGGCAGCGATGACCAAACTGTGCGGCTGTGGGATGTGAATACGGGGGAATGTCTAACCGTGTTAGAAGGACACAGCAAAATTGTGCTATCGGTTGCCTTCAGTCCTGATGGCAAAACGGTTGCCAGCAGCAGCGATGACCAAACCATTCGACTTTGGGATGCTGACACCGGGGAATGCATTCACACCATTTCCCAGGAAGCAGGCTGGGTGCAGGTTGTCGCTTTTAGCCCCAGCATAGAATCGCCAATTCTCGCTAGCAGCGGCAATGACCAGATGATTAAACTGTGGGAGATGGGTCAGACGGAGTGCCTGAAGCAGTTGCAAGGGCATGGAAAAGCTGTGAATGCGATCGCCTTTAGCCCCAATGGTCAATTTCTCGTTTCCGGCAGCGAAGACGAAACCATCAAACTCTGGCAGGTCAACACTGGAGAATGTCTCAAAACCCTCAGAGCCAAACGCCCTTACGAAGGCATGAATATTACGGGTACAACTGGATTGACTGCCGCTCAAAGGGCGACTTTGAGAGCATTGGGGGCAGTAGAGTTTTGATTGCTGAATTAGTCAAAATACTGACAGCAAACTTTCCTTACACTATGGGTGATTCCCTCTCTATGACTCCATACTCCCTTCTCAAGCAAGCTCAGCGACAGCGAGTGAGTGATGGGCAACACGTTTCCATTGTGGATGGATGTGATTCCGCTGATCGCCTCCTGGTGATGGTGCTGCCTCAACTGGGTGACTTTGATAGTCTTGAGTATATCTGGTGGCTACAACGGTATGCGGAACAGTTGCAGTCTCTCAAGCTAACCATTCGCGCCGTAGGAATTGGCGATCGCACGTCAGGAGAACAGTTTTGTCGTTACACCAACTTCTCCCCTGAGAGACTATTTGTTGATCCGACGGCAGAACTGCATCAACAGTTGGGTCTGTATTCGGGGTTATCCCTCAAGCTACCTGCTCTTTCCCCCGCTCAAACTGCCTGGTTAAATTTGATGTTAATGTGTGCTGGGGTTGGCAGTCCCGGTACGCTGGCAGAAGTGTTTCGAGGGTATCGGGGCGATCGCAACGCACCTCAACTCATTGCCGATGATGAAATAGTGAAAGCGTCTCCCCTGCCTGCTTTCAAAGGCTCATTCTTTAAGCTAGCTGGAGGCACAGGATTTCAGCGCCCCTTTGAGTTGGCAACCCTGCGACTACGAAACATGACAGAAGTTTTGAGTCACTGGAAAATCTATGTTCCCAACGCCGCATACCTCACCCAACGAGGGGGAACATTCCTATTCAATAGCAATGGCGATTTGCTCTATGAGCATCGAGACCAGGGAATCTTGGGCTTTGCTGCCGATATGAGCAACCCGCTATCGTTTTTGTTGGAGAATCTATCTCTTCTACAACCTCAGTAAGCCAGATATCGTTGTGATCTTGTAGGTTAAGACAAGGGAGGCGGAGCCTAGCCCCGCCTCCCTTGTCTTAACCTGAACGATTAGCCCTCTAGCAGTTAGTTTGGTTGCGAATCTGGATAATCGAGATATTTCAAATCACCTATGGATATAGAGCGCAACCCTGATTTCTCTTCTAGAAAGATTGCTCCATTTTTGATCAACTCAATCTTCAGCTTCTCAGGTACTCCAAGATTTTGACCAAACTTAGCAAGCTCCACGTTTGCCTCCTCTAAGGCTGCGTTTCTCAGGTTAGCGCCCTGCAAATCAGCGCCCTGTAAGTTAGCACCTTGCAGGTTAGCGCCTTGCAAATCAGCACCTCGCATATTGGTTTCCCGCAGTTGAGCATTGTTTAGATCAACACAACTCAAGATACTGCTGCTTAAATCAGCAAAGCTCAAATCACTTTCACCTAAGTTAGCAAGACTCAAGTTAGCGCCTCGAAGATCTGCGTATCTCAAATCAGCCCCGCTGAGTTTAGTGAAACTAAGCGAAGCACACGTTAATATGGCTCTTTGCAGATTGCAACGCCGCAAATCGGCTCCTCGTAAAACAGCGCTGCTCAAATCAACTCCCTCCAGGTTTTTGTCTTGCAGCTTGCGAGTAGCCAGGTCATTTCTAGTGTCAATTCCAAACAAATTCAAATCGAACTTGCCCTTCATCTGCAAACTGTCGTCTAACTCCTTAAAATCCTGCAAATTGCTGGTTAACAGGATAGGTCGCTCTGGATTCTGGAAAAGCTCCTCCAAATTTTGGCGCTTGGTAAAATCATTCGCTGTTAAAACCGACAGATTAGCGCCAGCAAAGTTGTTGGGATAAAGGGTGATGATTGCACTAAGGTTCTTGGCGCTTGCACAGGCTACCTCAACCGCACAATCGGTGTTTTGAATGCAAGACTGACGGGCTTCTTCTATGGATTTTGAGGTGATGTAAATGATGCGATCGCGCAAAAACACCCTGATCATAGACACTGCCTCCTGACCTGCTTGCTCATCGAGTTTGCTGAGATAAAACCCAACTTTCTGCAAGCAATAGTCTGTAATATAGGCTCGAATCTTTTGAAGTTGAACTAGCTGCAAAAGCTCCTCAGTATCTTCTATACATTTACTGGAATTGGTGAAGTACTGCAAAATCACATCAGTACTAATCAAAACTCCTATTTTTAGCGAATCTTCACAGGAACCAGGTAAAGACTGATTCATACTGCACTCCTACAAAAATCTAAGAACAGCGCTGCTGAGTTTTCAACAACGCCAAAACTTAATTTCTTTCTTTGTTACTTAGATCCCCATCGCTGACGCATCTCTCGCAAATCTTCTAAGGAGAAACTTCCAGCTTTTGTATCGTCTGCTTCGGGGTCTGGAACGTATTCAATTAACTGCTGAAGGTCGCAGCCTAACACCTCACACAACTTTAGGAACTTCTCGATCTGATCCACTCCCGACTTTCCACTTTCCCAATTCTGAATGGTGTTTGTGGTGACACCCACAAGAACAGCCAATTGAGCCTGAGTTAAGCCCGTCTTATCTCTAAGAGTTGCGATCCTCGAAACGGCCTTTTTGCGTTCAGACATGATTACCTACTGTATTAGTTCCCCAAAAAAATTTAGTAGTCTATCACACAAAAAATATTTTGCCCTCAATCAGGTTAACATATTGTGCAGATTGGCAAACCAAAAATTTTTGGTTTATTATGTTAGTGCGACTATTGGGTTAGGTTTATGAGAGAATCTTCACAGTTGTTTTCCCCTGCTGCTAAAGAAATTCCTGAAGCTCTACCTTCCCCCTGTTCTCCAAGTTCAGATGTTCTCACTGAGATTGAACCTTTTCTGGAGCAGGGAGGTCCGTTGGTCTTCATGCTGTTACTCTGCCTGCTGCTTCAGCTTTTGATTCGCTTTGTGAAGGTCTGTAAGTAAGAGCAGCAATTCCAGTTCAATTTCAACCCAATGCAACTCTAAATTTTCTAGATAGGACGGTGCATGATGTCACCCTTTAACAAGGCTCCAATGCAACCTTATTTCTGCTCCTTTGATAATGAAGCGGTGGTGGGCGAGGTAGTTCAACAGGGAAAGATTTGGCGGGTCAAATATGAGGGAACCTGGTGGACTGCTCGCAGTGTGCAGCCATTAATCCTCAACCCGGGCGATGTGGTTTACGTGGTGGGTAGGCAAAGAATTACGCTGATCATTCAGCCTTAACCCTCACTCTATTTAAGGTGCGATGCTGACTCGTCGTGCTAAGCAGTTGACCCTTTCAACAGTTAGCCATTCAAGATGTCAATTTTCTGAAGGTTAATGCAATAAAGGTATAGTCTTTGTCGTACCAGGTGACTGTTTTATCCTTACAGGGCGGGATGGCAGTATTTTGCTTAAGTTCAAAGCCACAGGTTTGGGCGATCGCGATCGCCTCCTCTATCTCTGCTTTTGAAAAAATCTGCCAGGAAAGCCCAAAGGGTCGAATGGAAGAAGCTATCTCTACTTTGTCTTTCCAGTAATCAGTGGTTACAAAGAGCATTCCACCGGGCTTAAGAATTCGGTGAGCTTCGTGAAAAAAGGCTTTCAAATCAACTCCGTGTTCAATCACAGAAATACTAACGGCCCCATCAAAGGATTGCTCAGTGAACGAAGTGTTCATTAGATCTCCCTGAGCAAGCTTGTAGGGCAGTGTGGAAGAAGCTTGAGGAAGATGCAAATCAATCCCAGATAAGTCACTGAAACCCAGCGCCGCTAAAAACTTAAGCGTGCAGCAATCTCCACAGCCCAGGTCTAGAATCGCCGACGAATTTGGCGTGTGCAGAAGTTCTTGAGCCAGCAAAAACTGATCCCAATTTTTCTGTACAGTGATGTGAGTCGGCAACCCCTGACGCTGTAAAGATAACGTCGCTTTTCCAATATCTAACCAGCTTTGTAGAACCTCAATCATGCTCAATGCTCAAAAGCAAAAAAGGACTTTGAGTGACTCAGTTTCCCCCTTTGCAAAGCTACGACGTACACACAAGTTCTTGCAAGTTCTGGTTAAATCATCTGAGGACAGTTTGTATAGTAGTTACCAAACTTTACTTTTCATTAACAATCTTGATTCTAAAGCTCATAAGCATTTATACTTAGGTATAACGATTTGCAGAAGATTCTGCGCCATCTCAGGTGTTTCTAGACTTTATTAAGAGTGCAGAGGCGATGTTGTTTTTTGAAGATTTGTATCTTGACGGGCAAAGTCCCTCAGGAATCAAAACCTCAAAGCCCACATACAGCGTCATAGGATCAAAAACTAGACAAAGGCGAGACGGCATTTCCTGTGGTTCTCCGTCCATTGAGATCTATCCTGTGTGTAATGCGGCATAGCGATCGCCATCTGCTCCCAATAACTTAACTGTTTGCCAGAAGTCGTCAGTGACGATGTTGCCTCTAGAAGTGCCCATCTCAAAGAACTGCCCACCTAAAGAAAATTAGCCATGACTATTGCTAAAGCCAAAACCAGCTTCCCCATTGACTTAGGCGCTTACAAGCCAATCGCCCTTGACCCGACTAACCCCACGTTGACCAGTGACCAGCGGAACGCATTAAAGGCAAATATTGAGCTTTGCCGCGATGCGATCGTGTTTTTTACCGCAACTGGAGCGGCGAGAGGCGTAGGCGGACACACAGGCGGACCCTACGACACAGTGCCCGAAGTGGTGATTTTGGATGCATTCTTTCGAGGATCGCCTGACAAGTTTGTGCCAATTTTCTTTGATGAGGCAGGGCACCGCGTTGCTACTCAATATTTGATGGCCGCGATTCATGGGGAACTGCCTGTAGAGCGACTCACTCAATATCGCGCTGCTCATGCAGAATTGCCTGGACACCCAGAGCTAGGGCTGACTCCTGGCGTAAAGTTTAGCTCTGGACGGCTGGGGCACGTCTGGCCCTACGTGAATGGGGTGGCGATCGCCAAGCCCGGTAAGGTCGTTTTCTGCCTCGGCTCTGACGGCTCTCAACAGGAAGGCAACGATGCAGAAGCCGCCCGTCTAGCAGTCGCGCAAGGTCTTAACGTCAAACTGCTGATTGACGATAACGATGTCACCATTGCTGGACATCCTTCTGAATATTTGAAGGGTTTTAGCGTCGGTAAGGTGCTAGAAGGACACGGCTTAGAGGTAAACGAAGGCGACCCAGAAGATCTCGATGATCTGTATCGCCGGATGTGTGCCGCTGTCACTACCGATGGCCCCGTTGCTCTAATTAACAAGCGTAAAATGTGCGTCGGTATTGAAGGGCTGGAAGGCTCAACGCACGGGCATGATGTGATTTCTGTGGAGTTGGCGATCGCTTACCTGGAGTCTCGCAAGCAGACTGAAGCCGCCGAGTTCCTAAAGAACATTCAAAAGCCCAAAAATCCTTATACATACCTCGGCTCTGGCAGCAAGCAAGGCTCTAACCGCAACGTATTTGGCGAAGCCGTTGTCTCCATTCTCGGCCGCATGAGTGAGACAGAGCGCAAGGAGAAAGTACTGTGTATCGACAGTGACCTGGAAGGCTCCTGTGGACTCAAAGCCATTCACCAGGCATACCCCGAAATCTTCATTAGCTCTGGCATCATGGAGCGGGGCAACTTCTCCGCTGCGGCTGGCTTTGGCATGGAGAAAGGAAAACAGGGCATCTTCGCTACCTTCAGCGCCTTCCTGGAAATGTGCATTTCTGAAATCACAATGGCGCGACTCAACTACTCCAACGTCCTCTGCCACTTCTCACACTCTGGCGTAGACGACATGGCAGACAATACCTGTCACTTTGGACTGAACAACCTATTTGCCGATAACGGACTGGATGATGGCTACGAAACGCGACTCTACTTTCCTGCCGATGCAGCCCAAATGACCGCCTGTGTTGAGGCTGTCTTTAACCAGCCGGGTTTACGCTTCATCTTTTCCACCCGTTCCAAAACACCTAACATTTTGGATGCAGATGGAAATGACCTGTACGGCGAAGGCTATACCTTTGTCCCAGGCAAAGATGAAGTGGTGCGCGAAGGTACAGCAGGCTACATCGTTAGCTTTGGTGAGTCGCTCTATCGCGCCCTGGATGCCGTTGAGAAACTGAAACAGCAGGGAATTGATGTCGGTTTAATCAACAAACCCACGCTGAATGTGGTTGATGAAGAAACAATCGCCAAAGTTGGCGCATCCCCGTTTGTCTTAGTGACTGAAGCCTTCAACCGTCGCACCGGACTGGGCAGCCGCTTTGGTTCCTGGCTGCTAGAGCGCGGACTGACTCCCAAGTTTGCTCACCTGGGTACTCACAAAGAAGGCTGTGGCGGTTTATGGGAACAGTTTCCTCATCAAGGCATTGACCCCGATGGCATTATTAGCAAGGTGAAGGAATTGGTTGGCTAATTGATATCGGTGAAGTGAGTTGAAAAGAGGGTGGGCATTGCTCACTCTCTTTTTTTTTATAGCGCTCCGCGCTTGGATAACTAAGGGTTGTTTTGTGAGAGCCGCGCGGAGCGCGGCTCTCACAACCCATTTAGGATGGCTATATTCAACGAAGCTGTGGCATGAAATCTGTTCTCAACAAAGGGCGGCTAACAACCTGGAAAGACGATAGAGGTTTTGGCTTCATTCAACCCGCCGATGGCAGTCAAGCAATTTTTCTGCACATCTCTGAGTTAAAAGACTCAACTCGCCGTCCGCAAGTAGGCGATACGATTTACTACTATGCTGTAACTGAAAATGGTAAGCTTCGCGCTCACAAAGCTTTTATTTTAGGAGCAAGACGTAAGCCAACTTGGGTGCATCCCACTTTTGCA
>JAAUQZ010000379.1 GCA_012033355.1 Leptolyngbyaceae cyanobacterium RM1_406_9
TGCTGAAGGGCTACATCTACCGGGGTTTGAAGTCGGTGCATTGGAGTCCCAGTTCGCGCACGGCTCTGGCAGAGGCGGAGTTGGAGTATCCAGAGGGGCACACTTCGCGCAGTATCTATGCGGCGTTCCCAATGGTGAGTCTGGCGGAGTCGGCTCAGGCGTTCTTACCCTATCTGTCTGAACTGGGCGTAGCAATTTGGACGACGACTCCTTGGACGATTCCGGCAAACTTGGCAGTGGCGGTAAATCCGGAGTTGAGCTATGCGGTGGTTGAGGTCAGCAAAAAGGATGTGAGCGCGGATGAGTGGGGGCGATCGCCCAACAAGCTACCGAAACAGGCAAGTCCTCCGGCATCTTTTTCCGCTATTTAATCGTCGCAAAGGAATTGGTCGAGCGGCTGTCCAAGCTGCTGGATGTCTCGCTTACCGTCAAAGCCGAACTGCCTGGAAAAGCGCTAGAGTTCTCTACCTACCGCCATCCCCTGTTTGAGCGGGAAAGCCCAATTGTCATCGGCGGCGATTACGTCACGACTGAATCTGGAACGGGTCTGGTGCATACGGCTCCCGGTCACGGTGAGGATGACTTTAGGGTGGGTCAGCAGTATGGGCTGCCCGTTCTCTCGCCCGTTGATGATGCGGGTAACTTTACTGAAGAGGTGGGGCCGTTTGCTGGGCTGAACGTGCTGAAAGACGCAAATGCGGCAGTGATTGAGGCAATGACGGAAGCCAAATCGCTGCTCAAGGAAGAGACCTACGCTCACCGCTATCCTTATGACTGGCGCACAAAGCAGCCGACAATTTTCCGGGCGACCGAGCAGTGGTTTGCTTCGGTGGAAGGGTTTCGGGATGAGGCGCTGAAGGCGATCGCCCAAGTCCGGTGGATTCCAGAGCAGGGCGAAAACCGCATCACCGCAATGGTGGCAGACCGTTCTGACTGGTGCATTTCTCGTCAGCGCAGTTGGGGCGTTCCCATTCCCGTATTTTATGACGAGGAAACGGGCGAGCCGTTGCTGAACGAGGAAACGATCACCCACGTTCAGGCAATCTTTGCGGAAAAAGGCTCCGATGCTTGGTGGGAGATGTCAGTCGAGGAACTGCTGCCCGAATCGTATCGCCATAACGGTCGTACCTACCGTAAGGGCATGGACACGATGGATGTCTGGTTTGACTCCGGTTCCTCTTGGGCGGCGGTGGCTGAGCAGCGAGAAGGCTTGCACTATCCGGTGGAGATGTACCTGGAGGGGTCAGACCAGCACCGGGGCTGGTTTCAGTCTAGCTTGCTGACCAGTGTGGCGACGAACGGCTGCGCCCCTTACAAAACGGTGTTAACGCACGGCTTTGTTCTGGATGAGCAGGGCAGAAAAATGAGTAAGTCACTGGGCAATGTCGTCGATCCGAGTGTGGTGATTGAAGGCGGCAAAAACCAGAAAGCCGAGCCACCCTACGGGGCAGACGTGCTGCGGCTGTGGGTGTCGTCGGTGGACTATTCCTCAGACGTGCCGCTGGGCAAAAACATCCTCAAACAGATGTCGGATGTCTATCGCAAAATCCGCAATACGGCGCGGTTCTTGCTGGGCAACCTGCACGACTTTGACCCGGCAAAGGATGCCGTCCCTTACGACCAACTGCCAGAACTCGATCGCTATATGCTGCACCGGATGACGGAGGTGTTTGCGGAAGTGACGGAGGCGTTTGAGAGTTTCCAGTTCTTTCGCTTCTTCCAGACGGTGCAAAATTTCTGCACGGTGGATTTGTCTAACTTTTACCTCGATATTGCCAAAGATCGGCTGTACATCAGCGCGGTAGATACCCTGCGTCGCCGCAGTTGTCAGACTGTGTTAGCAGTAGCGATCGAAAACCTGGCACGGGCGATCGCCCCCGTCCTTTCCCACATGGCAGAAGACATCTGGCAGTTCCTTCCCTACCCTACGCCCTACGAATCAGTGTTTGAGTCGGGCTGGGTGAAGCTAGACGAGTGGAAAAATCCTGAACTGGCGGACTCCTGGCAGCAGCTTCGGCGCATCCGCTTTGAGGTGAACAAGGTGCTAGAGCAGGCACGGGCAGAAAAGGCGATCGGTTCTTCCCTGGAGGCGAAGGTGTTGCTGTATGTGCCTGACTTAGAGCTGCGCCAAACGCTGGAATCGATGAATCCGGCAAATAGTCTCAGCGGTAACGGCGTAGATGAACTGCGCTATCTCTTCCTCACCTCGCAGGTTGAACTGTTAGACAATCCCGCAGCGCTGGCAGACCTGAAGTATCAGTCGCAGTCTGATGCGCTGGGCGTGGGCGTGGCGGATGCCGAGGGGGTGAAGTGCGATCGCTGCTGGAACTACTCGGTTCATGTGGGTGAGTCTAAAGAGCATCCTTTGCTGTGCGAACGGTGTGTCCCTGCTCTAGCAGGAAAGTTCTAAGAAGAGGATGTGTTAGTGCCATGCGTAACACATCCTTGAATCTTCTGAACTCAAAACACCAGGCTTCAAACTCGAAGTTTCGACCTTTGAACTCGAAATATAGCAATCCCATTTGATTTGTGAAAAAGATGATTTGTGAAAGTGCCCGCCCTCAGGGCGGGCACTTTCACAAATCATTTAGGAGCGCTGTATAATTATCGGGTTCTGAAGTCGAACTGTGAGGTGTTGAACTGGAATAGTGAGATTTAGAGGCTCAATGTCCGACTTCAAGACTTGACGTGACGAATTCTAGAGCGCGTCCTCGCACTTCGGTATTGAGTTTGCCGTGATCGTAAACGACCTGTCCGCCAACAATGGTAACTACGGGATGTCCGGTCAAGCTCCAGCCTTCAAACGGACTCCAGCCACATTTAGTTTGCAGGTCTTCGCGTAGAACGGGACGATAGGTTTCTAGATCGACCAGAACCAGATCAGCATCGTAGCCGGGGGCGATCGCTCCCTTATTCGGAATGCCATATGCCTTTGCTACAGCGGTAGACATCCAGTTTGCGACTTGCGCGACGGTGCAGCGTCCTTGCATTGCCTGGGTCAGCATTAGCGGCAAAGAGGTTTCCACTCCGGGCATTCCAGAGGGCGTGTTGGGATAGCCTTTTGCCTTTTCCTCTAGCGTGTGGGGGGCATGGTCGGTGGCGATGAAGTCGATTACTCCATCGAGCAAGGCTTGCCAGAGAACTTCGTTGTCGTGGGGCGATCGCAAGGGCGGGTTCATCTGCGCCAGGGTGCCAATCGTGGCGTAAGCATCGGTGTTGAGCAGCAAGTGCTGGGGCGTGACCTCAGCCGTCACCCAGACGGGTTTATCGTGCCGCAGTAGCTCTGCTTCATCAGCCGTAGACAGGTGCAGAATGTGCAACCGCCGCTGATATTTCTTTGAGAGCTTCAGCGCCAGTTGAGTTGCCATCAAAGCCGCCTGGTTATCCTGAATTTGGGAATGAATGGCGGGGTCGGTGATCCCGGCAAATTCCTGGCGGCGCTGGTTAATTCTTGCCTGATCCTCGGCATGAACAGCAATCAGTCGCGTTCCAGAGGCAAAAATTGGCTCCAGGGCTTCCTCCTGGGCGACCAGCAGCGCCCCGTGCGCTGATCCCATAAAAATTTTGATGCCACAGGCGGGGGTTGCCGTTTGCAAGTCAGGCAAATTCTCAGGCGTTGCGCCAATAAAAAAGCCATAATTGACCAAACACTTTTCGGCGGCACGGCGCAACTTGTCGTCTAACGCAGCCTGAGTGGTGGTCAGCGGTTTGGTGTTGGGCATCTCCAAAATGAAGTTACGCCCCCTTTGGCACACGGCACAGCTTGCGGTAAACAGGTCTTCCTTGTGCTCTAGACC
>JAAUQZ010000075.1 GCA_012033355.1 Leptolyngbyaceae cyanobacterium RM1_406_9
CAACAATAGGCACTTCAGGGGTGCGATTTTTGCCCACTTCGGCTGGGTCAATGTCGATGTGAATGACTTTGGCGTGAGAGGCAAATTCGTCGAGCTTACCCGTCACGCGATCGTCAAATCGGGCCCCAACTGCAATTAACAGGTCACATTCACTCACGGCAAAGTTGGCGTAGGCGGTGCCGTGCATCCCCAACATCCCGACCGCAAGGGGATGGTTTTCGTCAAATGCGCCTTTGCCCATCAGGGTGGTGGTGACGGGTAACTGAAAGCGTTCTGCTAAAGTTTGAATTTCAGCGTGGGCACCAGCGGCGATCGCCCCTCCCCCGACATACAGCAACGGCTGTTTTGCCTGCCGGATTAGCTTCAACGCCTGACTCAACTGGCGCGGATTGCCCTTCACCGTTGGACGATAGCCCGGTAGCTTAACGCTTCCTGGCTCCACCGGAACGTAGTCAAATTCTTTCAACCCGATATCCTTAGGTACGTCAATCAAAACTGGACCAGGACGCCCTGAGCGGGCAATGTAGAAAGCCTCTGCTACAATTCGCGCCATGTCTTCGGGATCACGCACCACGTAGGAGTGTTTGACGATGGGCAGCGTAATTCCGTAGATATCGGTTTCCTGGAACGCATCGCTGCCAATCGCAGTGCTGGGAACTTGCCCAGTCACCACCACCATCGGAATCGAGTCCATCTGAGCGGTCGCGATGCCCGTTACCAGATTGGTAGCGCCAGGACCAGAAGTGCCAAAGCAAACACCAACTTGCCCCGTCGCTCGTGCGTAGCCGTCCGCCGCGTGGGAGGCTCCTTGTTCATGGCGAACCAGAATATGCTGAATGCTGCCAGCCGCTTCCGCCCTGTAAAGCTCGTCGTAAATGGGCAAAATTGCGCCGCCAGGGTAGCCAAAAATGTGCTTGACTCCATGCCGTTTCAGGCTGTCAATCAAAGCAAATGCGCCAGTTGCGCGGACTGCGACCAATTTAGGAAAGGGAATTGCAGGTGCAGATGGAGTTTGGGCAGGTGCAGCAATTTGGGAACGCACAGGAGAAACCTCACGCATAGCTTAGATCTGTATCTAATGATGCACTAAATTGTTAATGATCCAGTCTAGTTCCGATGCTAACTCCTGTCGAGAGTTATCGAAGGATCTAACTTAATATTACTTAAGACGCTGAAAGCCTTCGTGGGCATAGGCTTGAGCATTTAAGCAAAGCTTGACCTGAGCTAGTAGATTTGTCAGTATTTGCTGACCTGATTGCGATCGCAATTTGAGCGGTCGAGTCAGGTTACGAATTCGCCATGATAGTCCAGTAAGTTGTTGAGAAAAGTGGCGGCAGTTGTGCGCTGCTGAGTTGCATTGTCCAGGACTGGAAATGGCGATCGCTCTCCACCTGCCATTTGATAGCCGTAAGTTGTATGAGGCGATCGCCATAATTCTAGATGCAGCACGGGCGGTTCAGCATAAAAACTAGCGGTCGTTGCGCCCAGAGGCGCTGAACTCCAGTGCGTAAAGAAATCGTGGCTGAGACGATACAGCGGGAAATTGCCCCTTAGAGGCACTCCCCAACCATCTACGGCAATGAATGCTTTTACCTCGCCACCTGAACGCTGCCAAGTTCGCGCTGCTCCAATTGCTCCAACGACTCCAGCACTAAAGCTCAGAAAAACCAGAGACGAGTTTGACGAACCAGATCTTGACGAAGTGGATACTGAACCTGAGGATATTTGACCAGACTGTTCTAAACTTTGACCGGGCTTTCCTACCCATTCATACAGCGTTTCTAAAATGTGAAACGCCGAGTAGGGCGGATAGCGATCGGATGGAAAGATAGAGTATTGAATTCGTGCGGTTGAAGAGGTCTGATTTGCAGCATCTAGATCAGCCAAAAGACTTTCAGTTAAAGCAGGTGAATGCATTCCTGGACAAACAATCAGGCTCATATCAGGAACCCGAACTTGATGCCAGGATTGGCTCTGGCTGAGGCGTTGCTTTACGGCTAGACTGCTTGCCTCTAGGAGTAATCAGCCAGTTGTTGTTACCGTGCAGATGGTCATATAGCCCTACGATCGCAATCATATTCTTGAAGGTAATGTATGGGAAAAGCAACAGCATATGCTTGATGTAATAGGGAATCGGATACCGCACGGAAGCAATTTTTGCTGTTGCTAAAGTTTGATAGACTCCGCCAAATAGGGCCACAACTGTACTTGCAAGCAAATATTGATTGTCAGAGGATTCAAACGATCCCTGGTAGAGAAACAAGCTTAGAACAATTGGAATAATTTGGATGGCAGTTATGGAATAAAGCTCACAGAAATAAAGCAGATAAGTCCAGTAGATTTTTTGCCAAAGGCTCAGCTTGTTCGATCGCCATACTCGGCGCTGATACTTGAGACTAACTTCTAACCAACCCTGCGCCCAACGTTTGCGCTGAAACCAAAAAGATTGCCCATCAACGGGTGCAAGCTCTGTCGTGACAATGCTGCGATCGTGCAGAATGCGGTAGCCGTTCAGTAGGGTTCGCAATGAAGCGTCAATATCCTCAGTTAACATCATCGGGTTAAAGCGAATCTGCTTCAATACTGAGGCGCGCCAGTAGCCGTTTGATCCACCGAAAATGCTGGAGTCGGTGAGAAAGGACTTGGCTGGATGGCTGATCCCGTAGAGGGTCTCAAATTCTATGGCGACGTTTTGAGTTAGCAGATTCTGAGCATGATTGCGGATAATGTTGCGTCCTTGAATCACGTCATAGCCGCGCTCAATCCAGCGCCACGCTCGAAAGAAGCAATCTGGTGCAGGATGGTGGTCTGCGTCAAGCACACAGGCGATCTCACCCGTCACAATGTTTAGCGCAGCATTGAGGTTTTCGGCTTTAGAGCAGCTGCCTTCAACCCGCAGCAAACGTAGCTCTGGATAGGACTGCGCCAGGCTGTGCAGATCGACTTCTACGGGTAAATCTACAGGCGTGTTGTAAGTCAGAATCACCTCCAGCCCACCTTCAGGGCGTTGTACATTGAGCAGAATGTGCCTGAGCGTATCGAGGATGATCGCTTGCTCGTTAGGCAGGTAGGCTGCAATCAAAAATGAGCAGCGGGGTAGGGGGCGTTCGGGTTCCGGATGTCTGGAACCACCCACCCCCAGAAGCGATTTGGCCCGCTGATGAAACTGCCCAAATCCAGGCTTGACGCTGTACTGATTTGTGGCAAAGCGGCGAAATAAGGCATTGGTAGTTTCTGCAATGATGATTAGCGCACTGGCCATGTAGAAAGTGGCGATCGCCATGTGCAAGTTCATCAACTCCCATCCTCCTACCCGCAAACAGTAGTAAAAGATGGTGGGGACACCAATCAGCACAACGTGGGTGTAAATCAGCTTGTGTAGCTCGATTGTCCACTTCGTCACTTAGTTACCCTCCGAAGGTTTTTGGATAGATTTTGAATTGGTAGGTGTTGGATGCTAAGGGAGGTGAGGAGAGGGAATGAAGAATCAGAAAGGTGCCTAGTTAGAGTCGGACTTTTGAAATAGAGGTCTGGATAGAAAGTTCCGATAGAGGAATAGTGTGAGGAGTAACTAGGATGGATTGTATCGGGAACTGTTGCGGCTGATAGACGAACCGCTGGTGGATGGGCTGTGGTCTGGCTCAAGGTCATCCTCGTTGAGCCACATCGTTTTTTGACCGTCTGTGATTTGACAGAGATAAACTTCTTTGTCATCTAGAAGCCGCTCTACTTTCACCACCGTCCAACCTGGTTCACCCTGATAACGAACGCGATCGCCAACCTGAGGCAACCAGGTCCGAATTTGAACCTTTGGGGCGATCGTCAAAACATAGTCAAGGTCGCGCAGTGCAGCCATAACCACTCGCTGAAGGAATGGAGTTGCATGATCGGCCACAATCGCCAGCAGCAAAGTTCCAACGATCATTGCCGGGAGCAGCAGCCAGTAAAGCGATCGGCTGTCTCCAACCACTAAAGTAATGGTTCGGTCTAGCACGAAGTTGTGAATCAGGAAATAGCTGTAGCTGTGTGCCCCTAGCCAAAGCATGGCTGATCTGACTAGACGAATTTGCTCTAGGGATTGAAATATTGCCATGCCGCAGAGCGTTAACCCAATCGGCAGAAGCAGATCGGCAAATACCCAGCCCAGACGAGAAAATTGACAAATGAACCCCAACCCGTAAAACAAAATGCCAAAGGACAGCACCCAGCGAGTGCGCCAAAACAGTGGACCCTGACCTGCCCAGTAAGCTCGTGCTACCACCATGCCTAGGACAAAGGTGCTGAGCTTTGCAATGAAAGGTAAAAACGGAAGCCAGTCGGCGGCTGTACCTAAAACAACATAGGTAGGATGTCCGCCAAATTTGTAGACTGCCAGTGCCCGATAGCCCAGAGTTAGAGCAAGGCTGACCATTAGCAGATTGCGGGAACCCCATCGCTGAAGTAAATGCCACAGAAAAGGGAAAACCAGGGTAAAGCTGAGAATAAGCGGCAGAAACCACCAGGGGCCGCTGCTTTTGAGCAGCAGTTCACCGGAGTATTCAAACATCAACGGAAAGCTGGCACCCGCAAAGACGTACCACAGATCGGGTCTGTAGCTGTTGGTTGCAATTCCGATCGCCCACAAAAATGGGTAGGAGAGCCAGGCGACTGTCCAAAAAGGCCACAAGATCCGCAAAAATCGGCACTTTAAAAAGCTGCCAGTTTCGAGCGGTTTCCCCTTTGAGGACAACACTAAACTGAATCCGCTGATTAGAATGAAAACATCAACAAACTGAAACCCAAACCAGCCTGGAAAACTAAGAACGTGTGCCAGTAAGTTGTGCCCGAAGCGATCGCCAGCCACCTCAATTAAGCGAAGATTGGCAGCTAACCCCAGTGGTTTTGGAGTAAATGCGTAGTCGGTAAACAAAAGCTGAGCGTGGTAGACCAGAAGCATGACTGCGGTAAAAATCCGCATCCCCTCTAGCCACGCTAACCGCTGCGACGAAAAGCCTTTTACAGCAGCCATAGGTTTTTACACCTCTCTCAAGAAGGAGTTAAATTTGGCAGTGAAAACTATCTGGGAAACCGCTACATCTCCAGATAGCAAATGCGGCTACTTGCGCTGAAAGACCAAACTTGGAAGTTGACTAAACTAAGCTACTTAGACCCAATTAATTAGACCTAATTAAACTGAACTCAAATGGGGAGCTATAAAGATGCAGAAGTGTATGAGAGCCTAGACCTAAAGCAACTTTCTAGCCTCAACAGAGCACAAATAAAAGGAGGTAAACATCTCCTTTAGATATCTTTTTCAGTACCTGCTCATATGCTTTTCTAAAGTCTCGACATACTCCATCTTGAAACTCCTCGCTGGCTCACTACTTTTAACAAAAAGTGCCTGTATATTACATCACTCCCAGGTTGTACATATTTCTTCATTTGTTGATAAAGAATAATTGAAGAATAATACCATTTTTCCTGAGTTCTGATACCTTTTACGCCCATAATTCTAAAAGGACAGAATAGAACTTACGCACTCCTGTAGACAACAAAGGGCTTAAGCCCCCTGTTTGCATAAAGATCGCCTGACTTTACATTCTATAGCTGTAGCCAGCTAGGCTAAGATATGGACATTTCGGTAGCGCGGCGGAGCTGCACCACTAGCGGTCCTGATCGATAGGACTACCGCCATATCTGCGTAAGGTCTGAAGCATCGATTGCGGCTGGTGTTTATGGGGAAATCAGGACTTATAGTTAGTCATCAACTTCACTGATGCGGCGCAGATTGATGACATCGCTCATTTTACGAATCTGGGTGAAGGTGCGATCAAGCTGCTGGTGGTCGCGAATGTCAATTCCCAAGTCGATGATGGCGGTTTGTCCTGGAATCGTTTTAACTTGGGCGCTGCGAACGTTGATGTTGTGGTCGGTGAGACGAGACAAGATATCTTTAAGTACACCTACTCGGTCGATGACTTCGATTTGAATTTGTACCAGGTAGGTGTGGACGCGGTTGCCGTTGATAACGGTTGGATTCCAGCTAACGGGAATGAGGCGATCGCCCGGAACGCTCTCCGTGTTTTGGCAGCCCTGCCGATGAATTGAAATGCCGCGACTGCTGAGGGTTACAACACCGATAATAGATTCACCTGGAACGGGGTTACAGCAACGGGCCAGGTGATAGAGCAGCCCTTCTACGCCCGTAATCGGAGAATCTGATGGACGGGTGACAGGGCGGGGGGCAGCGGTCGTACTGCTAGACAGCATAACCATTTTGGCATCATCTGCTGCGATCGCAGGGGCGATCGGCTGTTGAGCTTTAATGGCTTCTCTAATCCGGTTGACGACCAGGTTGAGCGTCATTTCTCCGTAGCCCAGAGCGGCGAGCAGGTCTTCTACAGACTGGTAGTTACATCGCTCTGCGGCGCTTTGCATTGGGTCGGATTTTAGCAGCGCCTCAAAGCCCTTTTTGCCTAGCTCTTTTTCCAACATCTCGCGGCCGCGCAGGATATTTTCGTCACGGTGCGATCGCTTGTACCATTGGCGAATGCGATTTCGCGCTCCCGTTGTCACCGCAAAATTGAGCCAATCTAGGCTGGGGTGAGAATTTTTCTGAGTAATGATTTCAACAATGTCGCCATTTTGCAGCGGGGTGTCCAGGGTGACAATGCGACCGTTAATTCGTGCCCCAGCACAATGGTTGCCGATTTCTGTATGAATGCGATAAGCAAAGTCAACAGGCGTTGCGCCTCGACTCAGCGGCACCACATCCCCGTGTGGGGTAAACACATAAACGTCGTCGTCAAACAGGTTGTCTTTAACGCTTTCCAGATACTCCTGAGCATCCTTAAGGTCACTCTGCCAGTCCAGCAGTTGCCGCAGCCAAGTAAATTTTTCGTCCTCAGCGGTCATGCGAGAACTGCTGCCGCCCGTCTCTTTATATTTCCAGTGAGCCGCGATTCCGTATTCTGCAACGTGATGCATTTCCAACGTGCGAATCTGCACTTCGATGGGTCGCCCTGTATTGCCAATGACTACCGTATGCAGCGATTGATAGCGGTTAGGTTTGGGCAACCCGATGTAATCCTTAAATCGACCGGGGATCGGTCGAAATGCATCGTGAACAACAGCCAGGGCCCGGTAACATTCGTCGTTGTTTTCTACAATGATCCGAACTGCGGCGACATCGTAAATGTCGTGAAATTCTTTCTGCTGCCGCTGCATTTTCTGGTAGATGCCATAGAGATGCTTGGGGCGACCGCTGATGTCATGACAGTGAATGCCTAACTCCTCAAGGCGATGCTTTAATAGGGCTGCAACTCGCTCTAGTCGGGCTTCTCGGTCTGCTCGTTTGTCGCTGACAAACTGCTGCATCTCGCGGTAAGCCTCAGGTTCCAGATATTTGAAGGCTAGATCTTCAAGCTCCCATTTGAACCGACCAATTCCCAATCGGTTCGCTAGCGGAGCAAAGATTTCTCGCGTTTCTAGAGCAATACGGCGGCGTTTGTCGTCGGGCAGGTGTTCTAGCGTTCGCATATTGTGCAGGCGATCGGCCAGCTTCACCACGATGACGCGAATATCTTGCGCCATTGCCAGAAACATTCGGCGAAAATTTTCTGCCTGACGTTCTGTTTTACTGGAAAAGTTGAACTTTGAGAGCTTGGTTACGCCGTCTACCAAGTGGCGTACCTCAACGCCAAACCGCTGTTCAATTTCTTCTGGAGTGACATCTGTATCTTCTACTACGTCGTGCAGAAAACCCGCTGCAATCATCACCGGACTGCCTCCCAAATCTCGCAGCAGCCCCGCAACGGCGATCGGATGGCAAATATAAGGTTCACCAGAAGCGCGATACTGCCCCTCGTGCAGGCTATAGCCAAATTCAAACGCCCGACAAATTAACCCCACATCGATTGAGGAATCGCTTGAATCACCGTTGCTGGGACTGGCACCATCGCTTTGTGTCCTCAAGCATTCTCGCAGCCAGTTGGGTAGGTTCAAGTCAATTGGAAGGGAGGGAGTAGCCGTCACGTTCATGCTGTTACGCTTTGGGAGTTTTGAAAGCTCCGGAGTAGATGTTTGCTGATTCTACGGTATTCAGTGTGCTTTGGTATACGAATTGGTGAAGCAGTGCATTCATCCGCTTCAGGTTAGATGCGCTGTTATCGACTACAGCGAGTAAAGTTAAAAGTTTTCCTTAAGGTAAAACCGTGCTGCACAGCAGGTCAGAACAACAACGTTCTATCCAAACTACGTCGAAACTCTAGAAAACTACTGTTTGGCTTTACAGTTCGCCTTAAAATGCAAAACTTTAAAGTCCTTGTTCTACTAATATATACAAACTTCTTTACATATGAGCTTAATTCAAAAGTTCTGATTCAAAGTTAAACCTTAGAAGTGTTTTAGAGGTGTCTTTAGAGGTGTCTATGCTGTCAGGCTTGTCCCACCAACACTATCAGCAGTACCAAAACGCATTGCGGCAGTTAAAAATTACGGTTACTCGGGCAAATCCTGATCTTGCCTCGCTTCATGCTGATTTTTGGAAGTGCAGCAAATGTTTCAACTGCGGATTATGGATACGGATTTGGCACAGATCGATCCGGCAGTTGTGGCGCAGGTGCAGTCTTACCAGACCGAGATCAATAAACAGATGCGACTGCTGGGAATGGACGTGATGTTTTTGCAGGCCGCTCGTCAGCCGACTACAACCCAGCAAAGACAGACCCAGATGAGCGATCGCATCAACACCTTAATCCGCTATTGCGATGCCCTATTGGGAGAAGAACAGCGCTAAAAATGTCATGATTTTGCAAAAAGGATTTGTTTGGAGAAGTTGCTGTGCAGTGCCCTAAAGATAGAAAAGTGACGCTAACCGTAAGCCGCTTGACTGAGGATTTGCCAGTGCAGTGCTGCCCTGACTGCAAAGGCACCTGGATTCCGGCTGAAGACTATCAGACCTGGCAAAGTCGCCAACCTCGCACAAATTCTTATCCAATGCCTAAAACGCTGGATGTCGATTATGTGCAGTCACCGCTCGATACCAGAGCGGCTCTCTGTCCAGAATGCAGTTGCTACCTGGCTCGGGCCAGAGTTGGTTTAAAGACCCCGTTCTATGTAGAGCGCTGCCCTAGCTGTGGCGGAATTTGGTGCGATCGCGGCGAGTGGGACGTGCTAGAAAAACTGGGACTGCACACCGCCATTGAACAGCTTTTCTCCAGTGAATGGCAGGCACGGGTAAAAGAGCGAGAATATGCTGCTCGCGAACGCCAAGCCACTATTGAAAAACTGGGCGAAGACATAGCTCAGAAAGTATTTGAACTGGCAGAGCTACTGGAAGGTCATCCCAACGGAGATTTTGGCGTAGCTTATTTGATGCGGCGATTTGATAAGTAAGGGGGTAGAGGGTAGGGGGTAAGGGGGACAGCATTTGGCACAATTGATCAAGCGCCCCGTTAGCAACCGGGGATCACTTTCATCCTTTATCCCTCTTCCGTCATTCTTGCCCTATGCCTAGCTATCAATTTCCCGACTCCTTTCTCTGGGGATCTGCAACTGCTTCTTACCAGATTGAGGGGGCAGTGAAGGAGGATGGTCGAAAGCCTAGCGTTTGGGATACGTTTAGTGCCAAGTGGGGGCGGGTAGCGGGTCGGCAGACGGGGGCGATCGCCTGTGATCACTACCATCGTTATCCAAGCGATGTGAAGCTGATGTCCGACCTGGGGATCAAGCACTATCGCTTTAGCATTGCCTGGCCGCGAATCATTCCTGATGGACGGGGATCAATCAATGAAGCGGGAGTTGACTTCTACAGACGGCTGGTAGACTGCCTGCGGGATCACGGGATCACACCTCACGCAACCCTATTTCACTGGGATAGTCCTCAAGCGCTAGAAGAGCGATATGGCTCCTGGCGTAGTCGGGAAATGGCACAGGATTATGCAGATTACGTGACGGCAGTCGTGTCACGGTTGGGCGATCGCATTACCCACTGGATGACAATCAACGAAATTCCCTGCTTTACCCACATGGGCTACGGCACTCAGCAACCGCCCCACGCACCCGGAACCATCGTCAAAAGCTGGAAAGAAGTCTGGCAAACCTCACATCACGCGCTGCTGGCACACGGGCTAGGCTGTCAGGCAATTCGGGCGGCTTCTCCAGTTGCCTGCTCGGTGGCGATGGTAGACAATCCTGCTGTGACGGTGCCCATTGACGAGTCACCTGCTAACGTAACCGCTGCTCAAAAAGCTTTTCATACGTGCGGTCAAAATGGCGGGATCATCTTCCCGGCCCTTACAGGTGCTTACAGCCCTGCTCTGCTGGAACAGCTTGGGGATCAAGCTCCCGATGTTCAGGAGGGTGATTTAGCAACAATTCACCAACCGCTTGATGCGATCGGACTCAACATTTACACCGGAACCTATGTTCGGGCGGCAGACAATCCTCAGGGCTATGAACTACTCAGCTTTCCCAAAAGCTATCCCCGACTGCATATGCCCTGGCTCTATGTATTGCCTGATGCGCTGTACTGGGGCATTCGCCATATCAGTGATTTGGGTCGAGCAGATTTATCTGTACTCATTACAGAAAATGGCTGTGCGGTTGAAGATGAGTTGACCCGTCAAGGGGAAGTGCTGGATTGCGATCGCATCCTCTACCTGCGCGAATACCTCAAAGCCGTTCACCGAGCCGCCAGCGAAAACTATCCAATCCGAGGCTACTTTGTCTGGAGTCTAATGGATAACTTCGAGTGGGCATGGGGCTACACCCGCCGCTTTGGAATTACTTACATCGACTACAAAACCCAAACTCGGATTCCCAAGTCCAGCTTCAACTGGTATGCCGAATGCATCCGCCAAAATCGAGTTGTCTAGCCGATACCTTCAATAATGGGATGGAAGTAAAAAGCAAGTCCCAGAATCGCGTAAGCTGCCAGTAGCAGAGTTCCTTCTAACCAGTTCGATCGCCCATCAGAACTAATCGAATTGGCAATTAACACGGCAACGGCAACGGCAACTAATTCAAATGGATTGAAATCTAGATCCATCGGTTGCCCCATCGCCCAACCCGCCAGCACCAGCACAGGCGCGACAAACAGAGCAATCTGTAGGCTTGAACCCACTGCGACCGAAACAGATAAATCCATCTTATTTTTAATCGCTACTGTCACAGCCGTTGCGTGTTCAGCCGCGTTTCCAATAATAGGCAGCACAATTACGCCTGTAAATAGTTCTGTTAGTCCTAAACCGGATGTAGCTTCTTCTAGCGAACTGACTAAAAATTCAGATTCGATCGCCACCAGCACCGTAGCAACCAGCAGCACTGCGACCCAAAGCCATAGGTTTGGCTTCACTGAATGTCCTGCTTTATCTGTTTCACCCGCCTCAAGCCCCGCTTCTCCCACATCGCATAGATAGCTGTGGGTTTTCATCGAAAACAACAAGGTCAACCCATAAACTAAAATCAATACAATTGCGACCGCGACGGAGAGCCGCTGCTGCGTTACTTCATCAATGCCACTAGAGGTAAAGTTCACAGCCGTAGGCAACAGCATCGCAATCACCGCCAAATTCATTGACGATGCATTCACTCTGGCTACCACAGGTTGAAAGCTCTGCTCCTTAAACCGCAGCCCACCCAGCAGCATTGCCAGACCCATCACTAACAGCAGGTTGCCAATGATCGATCCGGTAATGCTGGCTTTGACCACGTTCACCAATCCAGCCCGCAGTGCAACCAGCGCGATGATGAGTTCGGTTGCATTGCCAAAGGTGGCATTCAGCAGTCCTCCTAAAGTAGAACCTGCAACTACAGCGATTTCTTCGGTGGCTGCTCCCATCCAGGCAGCCAAAGGCAGAATGGCAATACTAGCTGTAACAAATACGGCAACTGCTCCCCATTCTAAATAGTGAGCTAGGATTGAGATCGGCACAAAAACCAGCAAGACAGTAAAAATCAGGTTCTTTGTTGACATCCAGGATTCTAAGTGGTGGGAAATAAGTGAAGAACTACCGCTTTAACCAAATAGAAACGGCTGTAAACATCACGCAGTTAGCATTAGACCATATTACTTTGAAGAAAATGGAGAATGCCACGCGCATACCTATAGGAAACGTTTATATAGAAGTCCCCGTACTACAGCAATCCTAAGTAGGTTGTGAAAGGCGCACCCCGCCGGGGTGCGCCTTTCACAACCCGCTCGTCCTACAGCCTATTTAGGCTGGCTATATGAGGGCTTCTATACAAAAACAGGGCACGTAGCACGATACCATAGTCACTGCCTTGTGTGCCTATCCAAAAACCATTTCGGTAAGGGGCATTGCTGATTTGATGTATGAATTGCGTAGGGGTGTTTCGCGAAACGCCCCTACAGACGGAATCGATACCCGTGAATCATTCCTCTATTCTGCAACTCCCGGTAAGGGTGAACATTGCCCAACTTAGCTGGGATGTTTCCAACAGGAGTAAAGTCTTCGGATAGACTCTATACCCATTCTTTGTAAAGCTGCACCGAGCGAGGGGCTTAAACCGATTGTTTCACTAGAACCTAGAGGATTGATTGACTGACAAGTTTAGGACTCACGCATTCCTCTGGGGAACAGGGGGCTTAAGCCTCTTGTTAATGTGACGGTTAGGTAGGAGTGAGGCTAACGTGGTTCGGAGTTAGAAGTTGCGAGAATAATTACCGTTTCTGTCGCCCCCCCAGCCGCCAGAGCGACCTCTATCGTTACTTCTTTCTTCGCGGGGTTTGGCCTTGTTGACGCGAAGACTGCGCCCCATCCATTCAGCCCCATCTAGCGCTTCGATGGCTGCATCTTCTTCTGCTTCGGCAGACATTTCTACAAATCCAAACCCGCGAGGACGGCCCGTTTCGCGATCGGTTGGCAGATGAACTCGTTGAACCGTGCCGTACTCAGCAAAAACCGTGTTCAAGTCATCCTGAGTAACATCGTAGGAAAGATTACCTACATAAATTGACATGGAATAGCTCCAGAACGTGAGAAAAAGGTGTAGAGAGGTCTTGATCCGGAGAGTAGCCTGTCAATACTGAAAGCAAACCTGCAACCGAATTCATACTCGGCTAGTAGTCTAGCATAACCCTTCCAATCGGCAATACTTCAAAGGTTTTGATTCATTAAGCTGCTGGATCTGGACTCGTTTCTTCAGATGTAGTCACAGTCTTAGAGAAGAAAAACTGGCTAATCCAAGAAGTGATGATGTGAGAGAGCAGACCTAAAGGACCTGCAAACAGACACAAGATAAGAGAGTGAACGGTCCAAGTGCCTGTGCGCTGACCTTCCCAATAGATCCAGCGACCAACAAACAAATCCATCACCAGGAAGTGAACCCAACCTGTTGCAGCGACCTGTTCACTCGAAAATAGCCGAGCAATGTCAGCCAGTTGAGGATTAGAAAAATCTTGAGCGGTTTCAGGAGTAATGCCGCCTGCAAATAGATAAACGTATAGGCTAGCCAGAACTAGAAATGGCAGAAAAGACTGCATCACTTTGCGGGTCACAACCCAGTTTGGCAATAGGATCATCAGCGCCCAAAAGGGCAGGACGAAAAGGTTGGCGGCGTTGAAGAGGAAAGGGAGGGACATGGGGGAGGGATGAGGGATGAGGGATGAGGGATGAGGGATGAGGGAAAACTGTTCTACTGCCTGTTCCTTACCTTAATAGTGAGTACCTGTTTTGCGATGGTGAATGGCGGTTTTGGCTTCGGGGTCTAGTACTTTGCCGCGATTGACAGCGGCGTAGACGACCCAGTGATCGCCGCATTCCATGCGTCCGCTGACGGAGCATTCTAAGTAGGCAGAAGCTTGATTGAGAATGGGGGAACCGTTTGGCGCTGGTTCTGTGTCTATGTCAAGGAAGCGATCTTCTGCTGGGGTAAAGGGTTTGAGGAAGTGTTTCATTAAGCTGAGGTGATTTCCTTCTGCCAAGATGTTGAGAACGAAGGAATTACCCGGATACAGGAGGGATTCGATCGCCCGCTCTTTTGCAACTGCAATAGTTAAGCCAGGTGGGTTAAAGGTAGCTTGAGAAACCCAGGAGGCTAGCATGGCACTGGCAACATCGCCGTGCTTTGTAGTGACGACGCAAAGCGAACCTACAATGCGCCCAACGGACTGTTCGAGGGTAGTGGCGGGCTGACGTGGCTCTCGCACTTTTTTTGCTTTTTTGAGTGCCTGCGCGAAGTCCGTACCCGCTTCTTCGCAGTATTTCAGGGTTAAGTCAGTGGGGGTAAATTTAACGCGGATGGGGTCAAAGCCAAACCGAAACCCTGCATCTTTTAGTTTGCTTTCAAGCAGGTCGATCGCTTCTCCGCTCCAGCCAAAGGAGCCAAATACACCAGCCAGTCGGTCTTGTGGCACAGTAGAAAGAATCATGCCCAGAGCGGTTTGGATTTGGGTGGGTGCGTGACCACCCAGGGTGGGAGAACCGATCGCAAAACCGTTGCACTTTTCCAGGGCGGCTTGAATTTCGGTAGGATCAGCCACTTCACAGTTGATCGATTCAACGGCGACTCCTGCTTTGGTCATGCCCCGAGCGATCGCCTGGGCAATAGTTGCGGTATTTCCATAGGCAGAGGCATACAGCAGCGCGACGGATAGATCTTGCGCTTTTTGCTGTTGGCTCCAGTGCTGATAGGCGTGTGTTAGTTCGGTTAGACCATAGCGCACCAGCGGACCATGACCTGGAGCATAGAATTTAACGGTAAAGGGAGCAATTTTTTCAAGTGCGGTCGTCACCTGGCGAGCATTGGGAGCCATGAGGCAGTCATAGTAATAGCGACGGTCTTCGCTTAACACTGTCCAGCCTTCGTCAAACACCTGGTCGCCACAGATATGTGCACCAAAGAACTTGTCTGTATATAGAATTTGAGTTTTGCTGTCGTAGGTACAGAGGCTGTCGGGATAGCGGGGGCTGGGCGTGGGAATAAAGCGCAACGGGTGTCCTTTGCCCAAATCGAGCACTTCATCGGGCGTTCCGCGCATAATGCTGATGTTGAGCGGTTCGTCTGGCAGTGCAGCACGAAGGGCGATCGCCCCTGGATTTGAGCAAACAAAAGTGACTTGAGGGGCCAGTTCTAAAAGTACCTTGAGCGTTGCAGCCCGGTTGGGGTTGACGTGTCCCAAAATTACATAATCTATCTGCTTGGGGTCAACGTGGTGCTGTAGAGCGGTTAGATAAATTTCAGTAAAGGACTCGCCAGGTGGGTCAACGATCGCCACTCGATCTGCCGCAATCAAAAATGAGTTGGCGGTAGTGCCTCGCTCCAACGCATATTCGATCTCGAACCGAAGACGATTCCAACTACGCGATCGCACAATTGTTGTGTCTGGGGCGATCGGCAAAACCTGCACATCTCTCGGCTTTGACTCTGACATAAGCACCTCATCCGCTAAGCGATTGCAACCACAGCAAACTGGTGGCGAGATCTGTTCCTCCTCACTCTATCGTCAAATGTAGGAAGTAAATAAGACACGGTTGATTTGCGCTGCTTTCGTCACCTATTTACAGCGGCCATAACACCACGCATATCTTCAGGACACATTTTTGTGTAAAAGCTTCCGGGCAGCGGAGGCTTTTATAGCGGTAGCCATATTAATTAGGACATTTTGGTGACGCGGCTCCGTCGCGCCACCAAAATGTCCGTGCCCTAACCTAGCCTGACTACAGCTATACACAAAGATGCCTTAACGGGGGCGCATAGCACCGCAGTAGGGATGAGAGATGAAGGGCAAAGTGGAACTTTGCCTACAGTTCTGATTCTTGCTTGCTAACTTCTGAAATCTGGAGTTGCTTGACATCTCTGGACTTCTCTTTTTGGGTCCTCTCTTTTGCGGAAGAGCCGATTTCAGATAGAGGATGTTCTGATGAAGAATATTCTGATGAAGGATGAGCATGGTCATCTCTATGAGTCACGGTTCGCACCGCAATCAAGAATTCTTTAAGCAACACGGCAATGGGGACGGCAACGACAACGCCTAGCAGCCCTCCAATTCTTGCTCCCGCTAAGATGGCGATAAATACCCAGAACGGATTTAAGCCTGTAACGGTGCCCAGCACTCTCGGTGCAATAAAGTTTTCGACGATTTGCTGAACAATCAGCGCAACAGCCAGGAGTTGGAATGCTAGCCCAATGTTTTGCAGCGCAACAAGCAGCGTCACCAGGACAATTCCCACCGTTCCCCCAAATGGCACTAGCGCCATCAGCCCAATGGTTAAGCCAAACAGCAATCCAAAGGGAACCTTGAGCAGCAAAAACGCCGAGGTCAGCCCCAGCCCCATGCAGGTTGCTGAAATAATTTGCCCAAAGAAATAGTTTTGGAAGCTGAGTCTTAGCGTCTTGGAGAAGGGTTGCTGAAAGCGAGTTGGCAACCAGCCAATTAAACTGCTCCAAATTGCCTGACTATTTTGCAGCAGATAAAACGTTAGAACTACTGTCAGCAAAATATCTAGCAGCCTGACGACCGTAAACACAGTCAGACTCAGCGCCAGGTTCAGAGTTTGTCCGGCGATGCTCTGTAGTTCTCCGGTCAGCCGAGCGTTTAGCTGAGCCGCCAACCCATCTAGACTGATTGGCAAGCCCAGTACGCTGATACGCTCGTCTAACATAACGAGTTGCCGTCGTCCAGAGTCAATCCATTCGGGTAGTCGTGCTACTAACTGCTGGGCTTGAGTGAAGGCAAGGGGCACCAGTGTCACACCCAAAGCCATCACGATCAAGATCGCCGCCAGGAAAACCAGGATAGCTGCTTGCCCACGTTTGATTCTGCCCTTTTCTAGCCAACGAACGGGATAGTTCAATAAGAAGGCAGACAGAGCCGCTGTCAGTATGACGATGAATAGAGAGCGAAAATAGCCGAAGATTTCAGAAAATGCCCAGGCGTTTAAAACGGTCAAAGGGGCAGCCAGGGCGATCGCCAATAGCCGCGATAAGGGAGTGAGCGCTTCCCACCACCTGACCAGCCTGCTCTTAGATGTGGATGACCCGGAACCAACCATGATCTCTGACCTTAGAGCGCCCTAGACTTTAGAGCATCCTATTGGCTATTATGCGGGATCTCTGGCACTAGATGCGTGTGTCAAAGGGGGCACTCCAGGTTGAGTGCGCTCAGTAAGCGGGTGATGAGACTCGAACTCACGACATCAGGCTTGGGAAGCTTGCGTTCTACCACTGAACTACACCCGCAGTTCAGAATACTATAGCAGAACTGTTCAGCAGGCTAACCGGATGGGTGAAGTGGGAGTGGGGGCGATCGCCATAGAGTAAAAGCTAAAACTACCCGAACGTAATTTTATGGCACTCAGAATTGGCATTGACAACATTTTTGACGGTGTTAGCGACCTCATTGATTTGGTTGGTCTTGATGATTTAATCGGCAACATTGACGACATCGATTTGGACGACTTAGGCGATCTGTTTGATGACTTAGGCAGTGAAATTGGTGATCTGCTTGATGACCTGATTGACGACATTGACAACACTATCAACGGCAACAGCGGCAACAATCGCATCCGAGGGAATCGTCGAGACAACCTTCTGACTGGGCGAGATGGCAACGATACCTTACTCGGTCTAGCAGGTAATGACCTGCTCTTAGGCGGCAATGGTCACGACCGGGTAGACGGTGGTAGAGGCAACGATATTCTGCTGGGCGGCAGTGGCAGCGACACCTACATTGGCGGCAGTGGCAACGATATCTTTATCTTGGAAACTGGAAGAGGACGAGATGTAGTCAGAGACTACAGAGATGGAGCAGACAGAATTGCGCTACTCAGTGATGTGGAGTTTAGCGACTTAAAAATTAGTCAGAAGGGTCGTAACACCCTGGTCAGTGAGGGCCGTGACTTGCTCGCAGTCATGCTCGGTGTGAGAGCCAGCAGCATTACTGCAAACGATTTTGTAAACTTCAACCTTGCTACAATCTCTCATTCGGTTGATGCCTCTTTTTGAGTAGTTTGGTCAGCTAGTAGATGGAGTCGATTTGAAAGCAACCTAAAGCAATGCGTAAGTTAAACATAGGTCTCACTGACGAACAGCGCCAGGGCGTAATCAGCCTGCTCAACCGAGATTTGGCAGATTCTTATCTGTTGGTGATCAAAACGAAGAAATACCATTGGGATGTAGTCGGGCCTCAGTTCCGTTCTCTACATGAACTGCTAGAGGAGCAATACGAAGCTTTGACTGAGAACATCGATTCTATTGCTGAGCGAATTCGTGCCCTGGGTGGCTACCCCATTGGTACTGCAAGAGAGTTCTTGGAATATACCTCCATCCACGAACACGTGGGCGATCTGCCTAAAGCAACTGAGATGGTGGCTCGATTGATGGATAACCACGAGCAAATCATTCGCAATCTGCGTGGACACATCGACCAGTGTTCTGAAGAGTTTCATGATGAGGGAACGGCTGATTTCCTCACCGGGCTGATGGAAGGACACGAAGAAATGGCTTGGATGCTGCGCTCCTTTATTGAAGGTGAGGCAATTGAGCCTTCTGGCAATCGCGTTGGTGCAGAAACCGTTGGCATGAAGTAGAGCGACCCTTTAGTTTAGTGGACTTCTCTCTAACTCAATCTTCCTAACACAGTAGGTAGTAGCCTCCTCAAGGGGGCTACTTTTTTATTGAATCTATTGCCCTATTCACTCCGTGTTTCAGGTAAGCTGAGATTCTGCATCAGACTGCTCTGTTACCCAACGTACCTATCGTCAGAAATAAATGTGTGCCAAAAGTGAGAATCAGTTACTACTCCGCGAGGCTTTGAGCTTGCTCTAACAACTGCTCGGCGTTTTGTGCCCACTGGGGTTGCCCTTGAGCGGCGAAGAGGTCTTTAGCGTATTGCAAAACTCGCTCGGCGCTGGCATATTGTCGCTGTTGAATGAACACCAGTCCGGCTCCGTAATAGGCGTTGGGATAATTGGAGTTGGCTTCGGCAGCGCGGCGAAAGGACTCTAGCGCGTTGTCGAAATCGCCCTGAGAAAACTGAATGGAACCCAGATTGTAGTGTGCTTCTGGATAGTTGGGGCTAATGCGAATGGCTTGACTAAATGCAGTAGCGGCTTGCTCAAACTGTTCTTGCTGAAGGTAAACCAGTCCTAGATGGTAGTGTGGCTCTGGTGCAGAGGGGCTGAGTTCGGTCGCACGTTGAAAGGCTGCGATCGCCCCATTCCAATCTTGCTGTTGTTCTCGCACTAAGCCTAAGTTGTAATGCGCTAAGCCCAGGTTTGGATCAAGGGCGATCGCCCGCTCCAGATAATCGTCAGCCTGATCAAAGTTGTTTCCTTCTAGCAAGGCTGCTCCCAGGTTGGCAAAGGCAAGGGCAAATCTCGGTTCTGCCTGGGTTGCCTGATAAAAAGCAGTAGCAGCATCCTGAAGCTGTCCCTGCTGGCGTAGAGCCAACCCCAGATTGTAGTGAGCGGGGGCAAGACCAGGGTTCAGTTCAGCGGCTTGACGAAAGGCGCGATCGCCTCATTGATTTGCCCCTGCTGCACAAACTGCAAGCCTTGATTCAAGCGCTCCTCTGCGGTTTGAGATACCGTTTGTGCCTGAGCTAGAGGAATCGCAGGCAGACTGGCAGGAACCAGGATTGGCAGGAAAGAGAGATTGACCCACAGGAATCGGGCGACGGTGCTAGCTGTAACCACTGACCATGCTCCTTGGCGATCGCCGCTATTGTACTGCGTCTAATGGGGAGCTTGGCGCTTCAACAAGACAATCCGCTTGCAAAACCACCAGCCCCCCCACTTCTAACACCGAACATTGCTCTACGCCTCTAACTAATGCAGGCACGTTGTCCTGCTGCATCATCGCAACGACTTCTGCCACAACCTCTTCGTGCTGCCTCACCCAGCGTTCATCTATTACATATTCTGCGGTCAGTGCGTCGTGATCAAGCACCCAGAAATCAATGCCATACTGCTGAATAAACTCCTGCACAACGGATAAATCTGGGCTGTACTGCGCCCGAATTAAATCAACCACCCGTTCACGAAACAGGCTGTAATAGCCAAGCTGATAGGGAATCGCATATTCCCGGCCCACCAGGATCGATCGCTGAGCAAACGATGGAATGTTATTAACTTCCATAGCCAGAGAGGCAATCAGCGTATCTTTGGGCTGCTGCTGAAAGAACTCATACAGAGCCGGAACTTCACCTTCCTTGTAGTTGGGGTCAGGAAATTCCTCGACCAGACTGGGATAAAAAATTAGCCAACTGCTCAGCAGTGCAGTGAGTCCCATTGCTAAAGGCTTTTTGTAGACGACCTGATCGCCCTGCCGATTTGCCCAGCGGAAGAGGGCATCTAGAATGGCGGTAATGGCGATCGCCGCTGCAACTGCCATGACAAAGCGAAAGCTGTGCTGGGTATAGCGACTGGGTAGCTGAAGCTTAAACAACAGCAAATGCGCGATCGCAAACAACCCTAACGATGCTCCAATAATTTGCGGCAGTAGCTTCACCTGATCTGTCACCTGCCGCAGCAGCGGAAAGCGATCGGGGAAACGCCAGATCATCGGCAACAGCAAACCACTCAGCATCAGCCGAGGCACCCACAGCGCCGGAAAAATGCCGCTGCGCTCTCCCACCAGCCAAAACTCAAACGGATCATTGATAAAAAAACGCGATCGCCCATTTTCGCCAAAGTCAGCCAGTTCTCGCGCTTCAGCAAGCGTGATCGTTGGGCCAAATTCCGATGACTGTAGGGCAAACGGCAGCAACACGAGAAATGTCACGGCCAAGCCCGCAAAGCAAAACAGATAATCCGATCGCTGTTTAGAAAATCCAGGTTTTCCCTGCTTCCACTGAAGCGGCTGGAGGCAGAGAATTCCGGCTGAGATCAGGACACACTGAGGGTAAAACAAGCCTTGAAGGGCGATCGCCCCCAGCATAGGAAAGAGCGATCTCGAAGAGATACCCGCAAGGGGTCGCCGCAGCAAAAAGTACAGAAACGCCGCAAATAGAGGATACAAAAACGCTC
>JAAUQZ010000076.1 GCA_012033355.1 Leptolyngbyaceae cyanobacterium RM1_406_9
CCAGGAAATACGACAGGCGCGGAAAGTCTGCGTAGGCGGTATTCGAAGCCAACACGAGAATCAGCATCGTCGAAATCTGAATCACGTAATAAAATGGCGATGTCGCGCCGAAAATCGCCCGTGCGAGCTGTGAATTCGTCGTCTCCGGCTCCGGGCTTCCGTCAGGAACGACATTGTACGAGTCCGACAGCAAGGTGATGCCGAGGAACATGGTACACAAGATCGTCGCCATGATCACCAGTGTAAGCGCGGCGTTCCGCGCTTCAGGCTTCTGGAAGGCCGGCACACCATCAGCGATCGCCTCGATCCCAGTCAGCGCCGTGCAGCCACGCGCATATGCGCCAAGCAGCAGAAACAATGTGACCGGCTGCAGTTGTTCCGGCACATGCGTGATTTCCGGCGGTGGCGCGTCGATGACCTGGCCGGTTATCATTTTAAAAAAGCCGACGACAACCAGCGTGTACATACTGAAGATAAACAGATAGGTCGGCACAGCAAACATCCGCCCGGACTCTTTGACGCCACGCAGATTCGCCAGCGTCACAAAGCCAATCAGGATAATCGCCAATTCGATACGGTGTTCTTCGAGCGCAGCGACCGCTGACGTGATCGCAGCGACCGCAGCGGACATACTCACGGCAACCGTCAGCACATAATCAATCAGCAGCGCCGACGCCGCCACCAGGGCTGGAATCGTGCCGAGATTCTCGCGTGAAACAATGTACGTCCCGCCACCCTGCGGGTAAGCCATAATTGTCTGTCGATAAGAGAACGCAACGGTCATCAAAAGCAGGGCGACCCCCAATGACAAGGGGGTAACATAGCCGAAGGCCGCTGCGCCGGCCACCGACAAAGCAATCAGCACCGCTTCCGTCGAATAGGCGACTGACGACAGCGCATCCGATGAAAAAACGGCCAATGCGATTCGTTTGGGAAGCCGTTCATGGGCGAGTTGCTCGGTCGCAAGCGGGCGACCAACCAGCAAACGCTTAAGTTCCGCGATCACGAAAGTTATCCTTGCGGGGTGTCAGGATCGAATAACAACAGCGATGACACGCTCGATCCTAGCACGACCCGCCCATTGGGTCAAGTAGCGAAAATACCGCATACGTCGTCGGCATTCTGGTGTACCATGGCGACGACCGACGACCGACGACCGACGACCGACGACCGACAGCCGACGGAGACACCCAATGCCCGTAGGGGCGCGGTCCCCGCGCCCTCCAGGGATAGACGGCCGACAACGGGAGACCGGGAGATAGGGAGATAGGGAGGGGTGGGGTGCAGCGGTTGAGTGGGTTGCTGGATTTGTTTTTGGAGTCGGGCTGTTTGCTGTGCCAGCGCTCTTGCGCGGGGGAACTGTGTCAGGGCTGTCAGCGGCAGATTCAACGATGTCAAAGAAGCGACGTTCAGTGGCAGGAACCATTGCCCTTGTTTGTGGGGGGGGTGTATGGCGGGGCGTTGAAGCGGGCGATCGCCACTCTCAAATATGAGAATCAACCTCGTCTAGCGCGACCTCTAGGGCACTGGCTCGCTCAAACCTGGTTAGAATCACCTCAGGCGAAGCTCAAACAGCAGCTAACCGTTGTCCCCATTCCCATGTATGCCGCTAAGAAAAAGCAGCGAGGATATGACCAGGCAGAACTGCTAGCAAAACATTTTTGTGACTTTGCGGGTCTGCCGCTTCAACCGCAAGGACTGGAGAGAATTCGCGCAACTGAAGCTCAATTTACTCTTTCGGCAACAGAGCGGGAGCAAAATTTGAGTGATGCGTTTCAACTGGGCAGGGGTTTTCAGCGTCGTTGTCCGGCTGCGGTGCTGCTGCTGGATGATGTGTACACGACTGGCGCGACGGCCCGCTCGGCAGCGCAAACGCTGCAACGCTGTGGAATTGAGGTGGTGGGACTGGCGGCGATCGCCAAACCCATAATGGAGGATGACTCCCAAAGCAACAGCTTCAAGCGACCTATGAGGGGCGCATGATGGGTCGGGTGGGCGGCAACTCAGTAGAGCCAAACACAGGAGTAGGATCGAGTCCCGCAATTTGCTGAAACTGCGCTGGGGTAATCGTGCTAACGATCGGTTGGCTTTCCCAGGCTTTTAGCTTGTTGTGGGACTGGGTTAAAAACTCTATCCCTCTGAGCATTGGAACACGGGACCATTGATCGACCAAAGTTTCAACCAGCGCTAACTCGATTAGAGGCGGTGGGTAAATTTGCAAAAGTTCATCCAGGTAGATACTAAATTTATCTACTTCATTGCCATTTAGCTGATAGCTGCTGACGATATATTTTACGCGCTGCTGGCTTAGCTGTTCCCGAATCTCCATTAAGACCTCAGCCGGAGGGTTTGTACTTGTTTGTTTGGTGAAGTTGCTATTAGGGCGATCGCCAAACGCTACCTTTAAAATCGTACTCCGAAGTAGATCAATTGGGTTAAATTGATCAGGTTCTTCAATGAGGCTAATTTCTGCCAAAACCACTCCAATTCATTGACGCGGTTGGTTTAAATAGTTAACGATGTAAATCAGGCATTTGCACCAAACCGTGTGCAAATCATCATTCATTCACTGCTCAATCTCGGTTTTAATCTCAGTTATGTCACTGCTAACAACGGGCGATCCGGCCCCCTGGTTCGTCCTTCCTTCAACCTCAAATCCAAACTATAACTTCGATACGGTCGGTGGATATCGTGTCATTCTTTGCTTTTTGGGTAGCTCAAAGATCAAAGCATCTGCGGCGGTACTAGAAAAGTTTTGTCAATTGCAGCAGCAGTTTAGCCAGTTCAACACGCCGTTCTTTGGAGTTTTCATTGATCCTGACGATGTGTCACTCGCCCATCTCGTTCAAAACCCCACTTACTGTAAATTCATCTGGGATTTTGAGTGCAAAGTGAGCCAGCACTATGGGGTTTGTGGAGTTGGGGGTGAGACAAGGGGCGATCGCCTCCACTACACCCCAACTACCTTCGTTTTAGATGAAAATCTTCGCGTCCTCCAGACTTTCCCAATTCAAGACCCGACTCACCACGTCGCGCAGGTACTGCACTTTATTCAAGGACTGCCCGCCCCCGATGCGCCCCGATTTGCGGCTCGACAGGCTCCAGTTCTGCTCATTCCCAACGTGTTTGAGCGTGACTTTTGCGAACATCTGATTCACCTTTACGAAACCAACGGCAGCAGAGACTCTGGCTTCATGCGCCAAATTGATGGCAAAACCGTCGAGGTGATGGATTATGAGTTTAAGCAGCGACGAGACTTCCTGGTAGAAGAGCCATCTCTGTTAGAACGAGTGAATAATCTAATTTTGCGGCGAGTCAAACCCGAAATAGAAAAAGCCTTTCAGTTCAGCGTCACTCGGTTTGAGCGGTATTTGGTATCCTGCTACGAATCCACCAACCGAGGATTTTTCAATCGCCATCGCGACAATACCACTAAAGGAACCGCTCATCGTCGATTTGCTATGTCGCTCAACCTCAACACAGGCAGCTACGAAGGAGGCTGTCTGCGTTTCCCAGAATACGGAAGTCAGCTTTATCAACCTGGCATCGGGGAAGCGATTATCTTTTCATGTTCTCTGCTGCACGAAGCAACGCCCGTCGTCAGCGGTCGGCGATTTGTGCTGCTGTCTTTCTTCTACAACGATGAGGATGCAAAACTGCGCGAACAAAACCGCAAGTATATTGTCCTTGACCCGAAAGATGCTGCCCCCCCGGAGAAAAGCGCCCGTTCCAACAAACCTACAGCAGGCTTTCAGCCTAAAAATCGTAAAAAGCGGTGACGGCAGTTGTTTTGCTAGAGATTTCTACCCCTGACGCTCTATTGCTTGCTTGATGTCTCGTTTGTCATCAGGCACCTAGCTCGTGTTAGAGCCGTCTATTAAGCAATGCTGTAGACTTTCAAAAATTTCTAAATTGTGTTGCCAAAGCACTTAATGCTGAGCCGAGAAAGCTCTAAATTAGGAATTGAGTGTGTTGAGTATGACCGGGGTGTTGAGGGAAAGAATTTATGCGTCAAGTTTTATTTGTAATTGCTGGCTGTCTGGCTTATTTAACTTTCAAAAGCTTTGCGGATGCGTCTATGTGGGTTGCTACCTCTGACCCTTCGCTTGGCGGTCTTTTGGCTTCTTCGTCGCTTGAGGCGTTTGTCAATCAGGCTAATTTTGGCAGCAGTCCTGCCCCTACCTCCGATCTGTTGTCTTTTGTGATGTATGAGGCAGACCCGGTTGAGTCTTCAGCAAATCTGCGTGACTGGATGCGGCTGCTAAATCTGAGTGAACCAAACTCACCCGAAAACACTCTGGCTCATGTCGTTGCCTGCCTATTCACCCGTGACCTCGGCGTTAGTAGCAATCTTGAGGCTTCTCTAGATCGCTGGTTGACCGAGCAGGGGCAACAAAATAAATTTGCATTGCTGCCCTTTGATATGTCTTCACCCTGGGTGAATACGCTGAGTCTGGCAGAAGTGGAGGAGTCACCAGAGGGCGATCGCATTACTTACCACCTCCAGGGCACGATGCGAACCTCCGTCCCCAACGAATTCTTTCCAGTTGAGCTGTCAATCGAGATGGTCAACGATGGCGAGGGAGGCTGGCTGGCAGACGATTTTGAAGTTTCTCCTGAGGGAGAGTTTGTCATGGGTAATGGGTAATCGGTGGTGAGCCAATTACCCGTTGCCTTAATCAGCTAACGTCGGATGGGCAATCACCGGACAGTTGATGATTGCCCGTGTTGGACGCAACCCAAATAGCCAGGGATTACCAGCCCCTTCAGGGTTGATGAATGCGTCTGTAACTAGCCCAGCTTTTACTAGCCCTTCAAGGTCTTCAAATGAGGTGATTCGCCTCACCTGTCCTGACTCTATGGCAGCTTCTGTCCACATATTCACATGGGCATCCCAGAGGGGGCTGTAGTTGTTTGTGTCTGAAGGATCATAGTTTGTGGGCGGAATTGGGAAGATGTTAATCGGGTCGATGCCGTTGTTAGCTAGCGATGCAACAAAGCCCTGATGTTCTCCTGTGCTGGTGTCACTGATGCCATTCAGAACAGGCGAAAAGCCCAGCAGTGCAGAGGGTTCAGAGGGGGTTGATTTGCCAAACTCCGGGATGTTGGCTAGCCGGGGTGCAAAGACTCCCTGCTCTAGCACAGCCGGAACGTCTGCCGAGGCATCGGTGACAAGATGATAGAAATATTGTCTACCGCCCTGAAAGCCGTCCAGGATGGATAGGGTGACTGTGCGATTTCGCAGATCTAAGGCTTTGAGGCGATCGTGACTGCCTGAATTGTTATGGACAAGTTGAGCATTGAGCACAACATTGCTAGGCAAGACAACCATTGAAGACCACTGCTCATCTGCAACGGCTCCTGGAACTGCTACCGTCGGAGGAAACGGTTCAGGAGAGCCGGGTTGAACCTGATATTGAGGAGAGAAGTCAACATCCCCTGCGAATTGGATGACTCCACCACTTAATGTAACTGTTTGTGCCCCAGATGTACCCATCACGTGTTTCATTTTGGGCGAAAAATTGATTCCCAATTCTTTGGCTACGTTGAAGTCGGAGGCTTCTGTGATAATGTAATAGACCGACTCACCCTGGGGCGAAAGACCTCGATACAAAGGCAAGGTGACAGTAGCACTGCCTGGGGTAAAGTCGATCGCCAATACACTTTTGACATACACGTTATCACTGGGCTTAAACTGAACTGCTGTGCTTTCAGAGTAGCCAGGACGTCCTGACTCTTGGGTCGCGGTTGCTAATATTGCTCTTGCTTCTGTGAGTCCATTGGGTGTTGCTATGGCGACGGTAGATATCACTGATATCACTAAAGTAAATAGGAAGGCGATCGCCAACACTAGTTTTTTCTTCATCCGTTTTCTCGCTGAAAGTGAGTTTTCGTATTCGTTAAAAAATACGAACCAGCAGACCTTTGGCGCAATTTGCATCACTTACTGCCTGCTCACATCATTCAGTAGATGTTGAGGGTGAAGGACGAGGATAAAGGTAACGTTAGTAGTTAGTTTCTGAATGTTTTAGGGGTTAAAGGTTGTAACCCTATGCTCTCTAGTGAAGAGTGGTTTATCCACTGTCTCTATAGTGATGGCGTTGGAGATACTATTGGTGGCGTTGGGGCTGGTGGCGTTGGGGTTACTGCTGGCGGTGCGATCGCCAGAACGTGATTGCAGAACCCACCAATAATAAATAGAGAGTAGCAACAATTGCTAACTTCACAGAGTTAGCCTTCTCACCTGAAGCAGTCTGAAGTTTTGCGGATGAATGTTGTGATGTCTTAGAAAGCTGAGAGGAAGGACGGTTTTTAGTAGGTGATGCTAAATCTCCCGGCGATTCAAAGTTGAGGTTAAGATTGGCGATTGACCAGCCTTCTCGTGACTCTAACTTGAAGGGCACTTGTGCTTTGTCTTTAGGTTGATGTTGAACTGTCACCGAATTGGCGATCGCCCCTCTGTCATCCCTTGAACGGGTGCGTGCAAATCTGCTAGCACCTCAGTCGCCGACGGATAGCGGCGATTCGTCGCGCCTTGCAGCATCTTGTGTAAGATGCGATCGAGGGATGGACTAATCGGCTGTCTTAAATAGTGCTGCCAGACCCATTGAGCTTCACTACTATCAAACAGGTCAAAGGGAGACATCTCCGTGAGCAAGTGAATACAGGTTGCTCCCAAACTGTAAAGGTCACTGGCAAACACCGCTTTACCTCTAGTTTGCTCTGGGGCAGTGTATTCTGCACTGCCAATCACAGTACCCGTATTGACCAGAGCCGTTCCAGTTGCGTACTTCGCTGCCCCAAAATCTACCAGGAAAAGTTTTTGATCTGCACTGCGACGAATGATGTTAGCAGGCTTAATATCTCGATGAATGACTTGATTTTGATGAACAAACTGCAATACCCGCAATAAATCAGTCAGCAGGTGCCGGATCTTAGCTTCATCAAAGACTCCGTCAATCTTCAACTCCTGGGATAAGTTAATGCCATCAATAAATTCTTGAATTAGATATTGATAGCCTTCTTGCTCCAAATAGGTCAAAAGATTAGGAACTTGGGGATGTTTGCCCAGTTCTTTTAACCGCAAAGCTTCCTGGCGAAATAGTTCGGATGCTCTTTCAAGACTCTTTTGCCCCCGCTGGTTGGGAAAAAACTGTTTAATCACGCAACAGGGTCTATGTAACTCTGCCTCATCAACGGCTAGAAAAGTTCTGCCAAAGCCTCCCTGCCCAATCGGTTTAAGTGCTGTGTAGCGATTTTGCAGCCTCAAAGTTGCACCACAGCTTTGACAAAGGGTTACGCTATCTGGATTCTGTGTTTTTGAGCAAAACGGGTTGAGACAATAGCTCATATTAATACCCGGCAGGTGCTTAATCAGTTTCAAGTTAGGACTCTTTAAACACAACGATAACCCTTTGTAGTGAGATCTGCGACTTCCTCAAGAAGCCGCAGATCTTCTGAGAACCAGTGCTGCGTCACAACTAAAAATTAGGGTTGGTAGTCAGTGCTTTAGCGCTGAAGCGCTAACTACGAGCCAGAGTATTACCCTAAAATTAAGAGGTGACTCTGTACTAGGCTAATTTCTTCTGCCGTATGGGGCGCTTGTAGGCAGACTTTTTCTTAAGTCCGACGATTTGCGCTTCGCTGCTGTCGGCTCCAAATTGGGCAATCACAGCATTTTTGGCTTCGAGGATCGTGTTATGAAACACCCACTCAGCTTGGCGGGCAGCATCCAAAGCCGCGCGATATTGAGCTTTGAGCTGGGTTTCAAGCTTCTGTAATTTCAACATCTCACCTTGCGCTTGCTCAATCTGGAAGATTGAGGCTTCTTTGCGGAGAGGGGTATAGTCGGTAACGGTCTGCAATCCTTCAAAAATGTCCTGATCTGCATTTAGGATGCTCGGACGTAGGCGATTATTTGTATTTTGAGTCGTCATCATTCAATTCTTTAGCAATTCAGTTGGCTACTATAAGAGTGCCCACCAAATATTGAAGAGATTCAAACCTACCGCTGTTTTATCTCAATGAGGCGATTCGTTATCTCAACAGGGCGATTCTTCATCTCAACGGGGCGATTCGTTACCTCGACGGGTTGATTGGTTAACTAGCTCTGCTTTTAGAGGGGCGATCGCACCCATCATTACAGCTTGTCTCAGCTTGAGGAATCGGTGTAGCGACAAAACACTTCCAGAGATACTTTCGAGATATACAAAACAGCTAGCGTTGCCAGGGCTGGATCGATGGGAAAGGGCAATACCACCTGACCTGCTAAGTAGATAATTAACCCCGTTAACAGGGGTGTACTCTCCTTATCCTGCATATACTCTTTTAGCTTTTGGCGAAAGCCCTCATCACCACAAAGCTGCTCTCGTAAAACCTCTAGGGTGACTTGCTTGAGAGATTGCCGCTCAAAAGTGACCGTTCCTAGCTGCGATCGCAACAACTGTTCCAGGCTGGCATCTAAGTCGCCCTCCTGATCGATTAGGGTGGCGATCGCGGGCTGCGAAGGTGCATAGTCGCGTAGGGTTTGCTGCACCTGCAAGAGTTCTGTTTCAGTGAGTTGCATTGGCGTTCCTCATATCGTCGTTTTGGAGTAGCTAATTATGATCAATAACAGCAACTACGTAGGGCGATTGAACATTGATAAACCAATTTTCATCAATGACTTCTAAACTGTCATTCAAAATCAAGAGCAACTCTCCAACGGTTACAGATAGGGAAATATTGAGCGCATATCTGAGTTGCAGCCAATAAGTATTGCCTGTCTGGTTTGGGGTGACACCAATAGAACTACTGATCAATTGTGGCGTGGGAGTTTGCTTGAAGCGGATGGTTTCGTAAAGCTGGTCGTTTTCATCCCAGTAGCCGTGAATTTCAGATTTGCAGTCTTGCAGATGTTGCCTCGCAATCTGATTAAGATCAATTTGCGCTAAGGCTTGAGAGAGGTTTTGCCAGATTGGATGGGCTTTGAGAGTGGTTGTCACGGCGTTTGTCCCGTTAGTGAGTGGTCATTTTGCCTGGGAAGTGAAGGATGTCTTCTAGTATTTTGCCGTGAAATCGACGGTCGCCGCCTTTGCCTAGAATTTTAGATTTGAGATCATAATCAGGTTCTTCAGAGGGCACAAGCCCGTTGTTTCCTTTGGGTGGTACAAGTCCCTTGTTAATTGCTCTAAGGTGTTTGCCTAAAGCATCGTACAGAGTACCAAGTTCAATTTGGGTTTGACTAAATGAAACTAGCCGACCTTCTTTGGAGCAATAGACCGTGTTAGCTGCAATCGCTTGCCAGTGATTGGGAAGTTCTGGAAATTCGCGATCGCTCATCCTGCTAAATTTGTCTTTTTGGTTAAATGCTCAAGATTCTAGCAGGTAAAGGAAAATAATTAGATTTGCTGCTTGGAGGCTTTGCCTCCAATTGTCGTGAAGTGGAGGCAGAGCCTCCAAGACTGCATTCCTGGCTAAAAGCCAGGAACGAGAAATCAGGTACTCCTCCGATTTTTATACTGCTGCGATTTTTGCGGATTCTTCTGAAACTGTTTGGGATAAGGATGTAATCATTGCAACAAGATTTTCTGAAGAAAACTCTGCTACCCATGTCTATCATTAGCATTCGCGAACAGCAAAAGACGGAAGCCGGGTTTAGAGCAATCTTGAATTTTGACGGCGTAACGGAATATCCAATTGAGGTTTGTGATCCGTTTCCGGCGGAACAAGAGAGGGAGTTGGAATGGTATTTTGAACAGTGGCTGATATTTCCTCTCACAGATACGGTGCGGGCAGAACGGGCGCGGGAGAGTGTGCGCTCCTATGGGGAATCGCTGTTTGAGCAGGTGTTTAAGCGGGATGCCGATGCCTACAGCGACTACAAAGCGATGCGGAATTCGCTGACGCAGATTGAGATCATTGGCAACAGCACCGAGTTTCAGGCGCTGCACTGGGAGTCACTGCATGATCCTCAGATGCCGCGATCGCTTGCAGTGGATTGCAGCATGGTGCGAAAGCGGGTCAAAGCGATCGCTGGAAATGCCGCCATCGCTCCGTCTTCAGTAATTAAGCTGCTAGTGGTGACGGCGCGACCGGATGAAGAGCATGATGTGAACCACCGCACGATTTCGCGTCCACTGATGGAGTTGATTCAACAAAGCCAACTGCGGGTGCAGGTCGATCTGCTGCGTCCTGCCACGTTTGAGGCGTTGACCACACATCTAGACGAAAAGGGGGCAGGGTTTTATCACATCGTTCACTTGGATATGCACGGGGCGGTGATGAGCTACGCAGCGGTGCAGGATTTACGGGAACAAGAGCAAAAATCACAGCCGACGAGCCGCCTCACCTTTCAAAAATTTGGAGAGGAGCTTCAACCTTTTGAGGGCTTAAAGGCATTCCTATCCTTTGAGAGCGGCACTCCAGGGCAGTCAGATTTGCGCGAGGCGGCAGAGTTGGCGAAGTTGCTGACCGGAAAGCAGATTCCGGTGTGCATTCTGAATGCTTGTCAGTCGGCAAAACAGGTTCGAGGAGATGAGCGCGAGACGAGCCTGGGCGCGGCACTGATGGCAGCGGGAATGCAGACGGTGCTGGCGATGGGCTATTCGGTTACGGTGTCGGCGGCGGAGATTTTGATGCGATCGCTGTATGAGAAACTGTTTGCCGGGAAGGAGCTGGATGAGGCGATTCGGCTGGGGCGGAAGGCGCTGTGGGATCGCAAAGAGCGCAGGGCGTATTTTAATCAGACGATTCGCCTGGAGGATTGGCTGTTGCCTGTGGTGTATCGGCGCGGACGGGTAGATTTCGGGCTGTAACCCTTTAGGATGAATATAGTGCAGCGATGGCTCAGGAGCATCTTGAGCGGCTTTCAGGTTAGAAGCGGCGATCGTTCCTTCTGCAAATCTTCAATTGAGTTGAGGTTGCGATCAAGTGAGAGAAAAGGGAGCGATCGTAGAGCCCCTTACTTTCTGTTAAGCCGAATGAGTTAAGCTGAAACTCGCAACCACTTTTGTTGGAGGGATGCATGAAAGCGGTAGAAGTCGCTGGAACCGTGAATGAGCAGGGGCAGCTATCCATCGACCAACCTCTGGCGGTGACTCAAGCTAGTCGTGTGCGCGTCATCATCTTATTTACTGAAGACAGAGACGTGCAAGACGAAGATGAACTAGACCCTGCGATCGTCGGGTTCCAACAAGGATGGCAGGATGCCATGACAGGTAATACTATTCCTGTAACCCAACTTTGGGATCGGTTAAATGCAGATTGACCCACCCATTCAAGTTTTAGCAACTGCCCGATTTGAGAATGACCTCCGCCTACTGAAAAAGCGCTATCGCAATATCCTTACTGACGTGCAACCTGTTGTTAAACAACTTCAAATGGGTGATTTGCCAGGCGATCAGGTGGCTGGAGTTGGCTACCCCATCTTCAAAGTTCGCATCAGAAACCGAGATGCTCAGAGAGGTAAGAGCGGTGGCTATCGATTGCTTTACTATTTGAAGAGTGTCCAGACAATTACACTGATTACAATTTACTCAAAATCTGATCAAGGTGACATCGCCATTACAGAAATTCAAGATATTCTGATAGAGTTCAATCAAATAGCAATATAGCTGTAGCCATATTGCTATACGGCATATCGCCAAGCATCTTCCCGATACACCTCAAATGCAAAAACTGCTTCAACGTGAAGGGAGTGTTCATGTTTTCAACGATCAAGCCACACTCGAAGGCGTTGCAGAAGCAATTATTCAGAACGGGGAATTTACAGGAACACTTCGCGGACACGATCGGTACGGACTCTATTTTGACGAAGCGATTGGTTACAGGCTCGATGCAGAGTTTACAAGTTCTTCCTACCCAGAAGCAAAGCTTTGGCTGCTCGAAGATGAGTATGAGCGAGTCGAAGGATAGCTTAGAGCCGAAAAAGTTGCGTAATCAGATGAGTCATGCCGTAAAGCTGTGATTAAATCGAGTCCGGCGAATTGCTTCTTCCTCCTCATCCTCAAACTGCTGAAGACAGAAGACAATCCGAACCCTCATTCCGCCAACTGTTGCACCTGCTCAACCGACAAACCTGTTACACGAGAAACAACAGCAACCTCCATGCCTTCCTTCAGCAGATTCACGGCAACCTCTCGCAAAGCCTCTCGGCTTCCTTCGGCTCTTCCTTCAGATTTGATGGCTTGGTAAGTGACAGATTCTTGCACTACATCTCTCCGCAAGATTCGTTGAATGGCTTCTTGCTTTAATAGTAGCCCAGCCAGAATATAGCAATTCTCAATTGCGTGTAGTAGAGGTTGTTTTTGTGAGAGCCGCGCGGCGCGCGGCTCTCACAAAACAACCGTTAGTTATCCAAGCGCGGAGCGCTATATACGTGGATGCTGCCACATTGCTTTGGGTGCGAGAGTCGGCAATCCGATCAATTTCTTGGGCTACCTGCTGTAAAGTCTCAATTCGGTCGTTTGTCTGACTCAATACTGCGAAGGGCAATAGGCCCGGAGCCTGGAGAAAGGCGCGGGTCGGCTGCTCCCATAAGCGGATGACCTCAAACTCATGGCGAGTACTTTCTAGAGCAAAAACAGTTTGACGCACTAGTTCCGAGGCAGTGTGCTGTAAAACATCGTGTCATTGTAATGCCTTTGCGGGGTTAATGTTTCTTACCGAAACATCTTGGACTGCCGCACTATTAACCCCAGTCCTCCTAATATCAGGGCGACTACAAGAGTGATTAAGGGCAATCGAGATGAGTGAGTTTGATTTGCAGGAATCGTCTGGCTGTTATCAGAGGTAGGTTCTTCTGGGGATGGGTTATTTGCTGTTTGAGTTTCTTCTGCTGGAGTATCTGTCGTTTGAGTTGAAGGGTCAGCGGATAGTGCGGCAGTTCCCCTACCCACGATCGCCGTGTAGCTCAATTCAAAGGGCTGAAAGTCCGCTCCGGATTGGGGCGCACCATTGAGCCGTAGCTCATATTCACCTGCTTCTGGAAAAACCACTTCAGCACCAGGAATGCCCTGATATTGTTCAGCAGAGATAGCTTCGAGGGCTGGCTCTAGCACCGGGGATTCCCCTTCAGTGTAAGGAGCGGAATAGACCGTTAGCTTACAGTCACATTGCTTTAACGGCACGATCGCCCCTCCTTCTTGAGTGAGGGCAATCCAAACCTGAGCAGGTTCTCCAGACTTAGGGCTGTGGTTGGGTTCAATGTGCCAGAGTCCGGCGATATCGCCTGAGACTTCAACTTTGTGAGCGGTGACGGGTACTTCTGCCCTTAGAAGAAGTGAAGTGGTGAGTAAAACAGGAGTTAATTTACTAATCTTTGTGAGGAAAAACATAGAACTTCTCCAATGCAAGTAACGACCAGAAGTGGCGCGATCGCACTATCACGACTAGCAACGCGATCGCACCTAACACCACTGCTGCAATTTGATGAGTGAGGGTTTGCTCAAAGCCACCCAGATAGTGAGAGCCAAGCAGAATTGCGTGGATAGCAGCCAGGATGAATGCTGGAATGCTGAGCAGATGGAGCGATCGCCAGTGTTTTCCCAGCCATTTCACCATCCGATCAGAACTGGTGAAGGCAAGCGGTGTGAGTAACACTAGTGATATCAGTCCTGCCCAACTGCCAATTTGATGAGTGGGCAGCAAAAAGGGAATTGCCTGGACATTCCAGCCCATCGTTAACATATGACTCATGTGTGTCAGTGCCAGAATGAATGCTCCTACGCCCAGGGCACGACGATAGCGGAGAGGCTGTCTCCAAAGGCGACTGATGGGGCGGGCAATTAACGCTAGACTTAGGCAAATTAAAGAAGCGTATCCCGTTAAATCAACCATGTCGCCTGTTCGCAGCAGGGTGAGAATGCCGATGGTGAGGGTGAGCCAGCCGCCCATGCGAAAAAGCTGACTGCGGCGATCGCCACTCACCAGCGACCCCACCATCCCTACCCCGAACATCAGCGGCAACGTTCCCAGCCCAAACGCCAGCATCGTGACACTGCCAATCCAGGGGCTGCCCGTCTCCGCCGCCTTAATTTGGGCGGCGTAGAGAAACCCACAGGGAATCAATCCCCAGACCATTCCCAACAGTGCGGGAGTCCACCAGTGAGAGGAAAGTGAGAGCTTTACCATGCCGCTGCTGAGGCGACTGTGCCAGTTCTTTTGGGTGAGTGGATGCAAGAGCGGTAGATGGGGCACGGAGTCTGGGCTGATTTGCGATAGCCCAAACCAGATCAGCAATATCCCTGTTAGCATCGCCATGCATTGCCGCAGGGCGCTATCGACTCCGGCAAACTGCCCGCCTGCAATTAGCACTGAACTCAATGCGCCGATGCCTGCACCGACCAGGGCGTAGCTGAGAATTCGGCCAACGTTGAGCAGTCCGTGAAACCAAATTTGCTTTTGCCAGGACGGTTTCTCTCGCTGCTGTGAAAGGGAGAAGGCGACTGTGATGGGTCCACACATCCCCGCACAGTGTCCAAAGCTTCCTAAAAATCCCAGGGCAGCAATGAGTAATAAATCGAGCATTTCGTTTCAATGAAGATGGCGATCGCCACTTACAGTCCTGCGGAAACTTCAACTATTTCAGTATCTCCAATCGGCTGCCCATCGTGGACAAGTTCTTCATGTCCATTTGTACTCAAGCTAACGGTAACTTCGTGCCTGCCAGGTTCTAAACTGGCAAGATAGTACCAATTGCCATAGAGTCGCGTGATTTTTTCTCCATTAATGTAAAGATGAGCGTGACCCTCAGTTGGGCTACCGGGTTGCTCCAGATTTTCAGGAGCAAATCTGAAATTAGAAGTTTGTATCTCCAGGTTCCACCCCCTCACTGGATCTTGATGCACAATCAAATCTACCGCTGGTACGGGCTGTCCAGCAGGAATTTCAAGGGACTCGTGAGAGTGGGGTTGATTGTGCCGCGCTTCAGGCTGTGTCTCTTCTTGAGGGTGCTGATGAGTTGCATCCGCTGGGGTATGAGCTTGCAAGTAGCCTACCCCCAAGTCTCTACTCATGCTGGTGCTACCGTCCGTAGCAATCAGAGTGAACGAAGTGACTGAAGCTAGCAGTAGCCGATGTTGCAATCTGTAGTTCATATCTAAAAATCTGTGGTTCAAAAGTTAACCTACTGCAAAAGCCACCGCTTCGATTTGGTGAATTAGATTTAACGTTTGCTGATAGGCGATCGCCTCTCCCTGACTAGAAAAGTGCTGGGCTGCCTGCTGCAAATCGGCGATCGCCTGCTGCTTTTCGCCCAACTGATAGCGAATCAATCCTCGACTGCGATAAGCTTCGGCATGATCGGGCACCTGCGCGAGTACCTGAGTAAAATCCTGGATTGCGAGCTGCAAATCTCCCTGGCGATGGTAGGCGCAGGCACGGTTGTAGTAAGCTGCGACATCTGCATTGTTGAACTGAATTGCCTTAGAAAAATCAGCGATCGCCCCCGCTTGATCGGTCAGCATTAGCTTTGCCAAACCGCGATCGCGGTAGACTTCTGCCAAAGCGATTTGATTTAGACCGGGCTGCCGCAAGGAGTGTTCGTAGTCAGCGATCGCTTCCCGATGGTCGCCTTGCTCAAAGTGAGCCAATCCCCGGTTGTAGTAAGCGCGAAAGTCGTTTGGGCGACGCTGCAATAGCTGATTGTAGTCGGCGATCGCCTGCTCAAACTGACCCAGGCGATCGTGGGCTAACCCTCGATTGAGATAGGCTTCTGGATTGTCAGCATCTAGCAGTAACGCCTCAGTACAGTCCTGCACCGCATCGTCATAGTTACCCTGCTGGAGGTAAGCCAGACAGCGATTGCTCAAGGCTGCCGCAAACTGAGGATTTGCTTGCAGGGTTTGGGTGAACTGGGCGATCGCCTCTGCGTAATCTGCCTGCTCCAGTGCGTTGACTCCCTGCTGAAAGGCGGCTTGCGACTGAGCTAAATCACTGGCAATTGGGTTTGCCAGCACGGGGGAGGGGGTGAACATCACCAGCAACCCAATCGCAATTCCGACAATTTGACTCAGGCAGGGCACACGAATGGACTTACCAGCCCTTCTCAGCCTGATCCAAAACATAAGCGGCAACATCCTCAATCTGCTGGTCAGTCAAACGTCCTCCAAATGCAGGCATGGCGTTTTTGCCATTCTTCACTTGGTGCTGAATTGCTTCCAGGGAAGCCATTTCGTATTGCTCTAGAGCCTCCTGCTTCAAGGTTTTAGCTCGGTTAACGACATTGCCACCCCCTGCATGACAAGCCGCACAGTTGGTCGTGAAAACCTTAGCGCCATTTGCCAAATCTGCGGCTAAGGCTGCGGAATACGAAAAAGCAGAGGAAAAGCAAGTGAGGGCGATCGCCAACAAGACCGCAAAAAATAACTTCTTCAACGTGAACTCCTTCAACTGGATCGGATGCTTATCATCCTTACCAACTCGTTGGCGTTCGTCAAAAGACGGGCTGTCAAACTTCTAGAACTTGGGCGATCGCCTCTATGGGTTGCGTCTTTCCGCATCAGTGCGGCTTCGCAAATAGTCTGCCAGGATGCTTCTGAGTTCTACTAATCCAGCCGTGTTCGCCGCGATCTGTTCAGCGTTTGCGTTCAGTCGCTGATCAAACTCGGCTCGGCTAGCCTGTAAGTCCTGCTGAAAAGTTTCTTGGCGCTGCCGAAGCTGATCGATCGCCAACAAGATCGTTTGCGCTAAAGCTTCTAATTGGTCAATGCGAGTAGGGCCGGTCGTCATAACAGTCTTAATAGTCTTAATAGTCTTACTTTCTCTGTAGTTTACTGAAGCGGAGATTGCTTTGGAGGGCGATCGCCTCTATGGGTTGCGTCTTTCCGCATCAGTGCGGCTTCGCAAATAGTCTGCCAGAATGCCTCTGAGTTCTACTAATCCAGCCGTATTCGCTGCGATCTGTTCGGCATTCGCCGCAATTTGCTGAGCGTTTGCGTTGAGTCGCTGATCAAACTCGGCTCGGCTAGCCTGTAAGTCCTGCTGAAAAGCTTGGTGAGCAGACTCTTGGCGCTGCCGAAGCTGATCGATCGCCAACAAGATCGTTTGCGCTAAAGCTTCTAATTGGTCAATGCGAGTAGGGCCGGTCGTCATGGATAGCTTTTACAGTTTTGTCTTCTTTGCAGTTTAGTGGATAGGAGGTTGGTTTGAGGGGCGATCGCCTAACCAACCTCCTATCCACCTGATCGGGGTCAAGTTCGATTTTGATGGACAGGGTAGCAACTCTAGGTCTGCAATCTGCGATCTACCAGTAGAACAAGAGGTTTAGGGGCTTTAGATCTCCAACTTCTCTGAGAAGTTGGAGATTTGTCCGCTCATCTCCAGTATTGAAATGATATAGATCTTAACTACATTTTCCCTTGCTCTGCCTGACGTTTGATTAAACGCTGCACGCTTGCCAGAGCAGGATTGAGTTCATAGCTGCGCCGTTCGGGGTGGTTGAGGTAGGCGGCTTGCTCCTGCTCAATCATCAGCACATCCTGACGCACCAGCCCGTCTAGCAGCTTTTGAGCCGCCCCAAACATTTTGTTTTTAATAAAGCGGCGGAAGCGTTCGGGCAGTTTGTGCAGGCGATGGAAGGCGTTGAGCGAGGTGAAGTGAATCAGGTAAGCTTTAGTGCGGGTTTCGTGGATGGGGCAAAACAAACAGTAGATTTTGAAGTCGTTGCCCAAAGCAGATGCCCAGTGGGGGTAAACGTAGCTGACATCGAGCGGTTCGGGGTGAAGCCGTCGCAGTGCCGGAAGGATCAGTTGAGAAACAGACCAGATTTTGTCAATTTTGTAGTAGCTCTGCGCCTGATAGTGAGCATCGACGCGATCGCCCCCCTCTTCTAACCCTTCCAGCTTTGCCTCTGCCCAGGCCTGATAGTCATCGTGCAAATGCCCGTGATACATATCCATCAGGTTTTCGATCAAAAAAGAGAAGTGGGCTTCACACTCAATGATCGAAACAGTGGCGATGTAGTTGAGATGATCCCACTCTGGTAAGCCCATTGGCTGCACAGTGGGCTGCATTTCTCCGTTCACCGATTCCGACAATCCTTTGGTGCCAGGATAGAGCCAGATGAAACCGTCCAGTTCTCGCACAGGATAGCGGCAAATTTGGCAGGTCGGCAGTTTCTGGTCGTCTGCCAGGTAAGGAACAGCGGCGCACTGTCCCGCTGCGTTGAACTGCCAGCCGTGATAGGCGCATTCCAGCCAATCTTCAATGACTTTACCTTCGCTCAGCTTGACGTGGCGGTGGGGGCAACGGTCTTCCAGGGCGTGAATCTGTCCGGTGCGATCGCGATACAGCACAATGTCTTGATGCCACAGAGTTATGCCGAGCGGCTGAGCCTGCACTTCACTGCTGCGGGCGACGACATACCAGTGATCAGGGTTGATGCCCAGCCGCCGCACATCCCGATGGGTAGAAGAAACGCCCGTGATCATATCTGCAACATTCCTTGAGGATTGACCGAAAGCAGCGATCGCCGCTGAAGCCCTTCTCGGTGCAGGATTTCGTTCGCGGCTAGTAAGCCGCTGCTAATCGCCCGCTCCATTAAGCCGCAGGGGAAAGGCATCTTTACCCAGTCTCCCGCAAACAGCAGGTTGGTGGCGGCGGTACTAGTTTCTGGGCGCTCAGCGTAGCTATTAGGCGGGAATCCGGCAAAGTTTTTCTGATTTACCAATTCTCGATGCAAAACAGTCGCCTGTTGCAGTTCCGGCACGATTTCATAAAGTTCTCGCTCAAACGTGGTTAACAATGCCTGCTGCGTTGGAAATTCGGCTTCTTTGTAGCAGTAGGCATGAAGTTCAACCACGCTGCCCCCGGTGCGTTTTGCCCAGTCGATATAGTCTTCCTGGATGCGATGGTAAAGGGTGATGCTGTCGGTGAGGCTGTAGCCCGATAGGGAAGCAAAGTTGCTGTGCTGCCAGGGAAAGTCGCGGTCAAACCAAAAGCGGGCAACCGCAAACGGATCGGCAACTGCTAGCCGTTCCACCTGCTGCGCGACGTGGGGATGGGTTTCGCCTTCAGCTAGGGAGAACAGGTGTTGAATGCCCGGTACATCTGCTGCGAAAACGTAAAAGTCTGCTTGCACGGTTTCGGTAGGAACCGCTTCGGTGGCGATCGCCACCAACTGCACTTCCTCCTCCTGTCGCTGAAGCACCTGAAAGCGAGGCAAATCGCGCTGGGCCGGGCCACGCTGGACTCGCCCCTGCTGGTCATACATCGCGCCATGACAGGGACAGTGAAAGGCTCCATCGGCTTCCTCATGCACCGTGCAGCTTGATGGGTGCAGCTTAGAGAAACGGCTTCGGTGCTATTGGGGGCGATCGCATAGACGGCATCGCCTGCGCCAAAATATTCCAACTGATCGGTGCTGAGCAGCGGATTGCGCTTGACCCAAAAGGGCACTCGACTGCTGCCATTGCCCCGCTGATAGCTGAGTGCCTTGACCTCTCCCTGATCCCAGCGCACACCGCTGACGGTGACACCGGTGAGAATTGTGCCGCCGCTTTGCTGAATCGACTGGGCGATCGGCTGCACCAGGCTTCTGCCCATGTCTTGACGGGTGCCATTAAACGCCAACCCTTCTGGATTGCCGAAGAAGTAGAAGTGGAAGAACTGCATTAGCTCTCCGGCACTCATAACATCGGGCGCATTCAGGCTGGATTTAGCAAAGGGTAAGAAGTAGAGGTCATACAGCCCTTGAGGAAAGCCATTTTTTGTCCATTCTGCTACAGAGAGATGGTCGAGCCGCTGAAAACTCTTCTGAGCATTAAATCCGGTAATTTCTCGAAACACCTGCCAGTGTTCATACTTGGTCAGGTTCAAACCCCAGCGCAGGCGATTGGAAGAAGAAACCGCTAGGTCAACAATGTTCCAGGGAAAGGCAGAATGGCTAGGGCGAAAGACTTCTGGACGATATTGGCGATCGCGATAAACCACCGAATAATATTCCAGCGACTTGAAATTATCCGCCGCGCCAATTTCCTCAACCAGCCCATTTAAGTTGTAGTACTGCGGGAAGAAACCATGAAACCCATGCTCCATCATGAAGGTTTCATCGCCTACCTGAATTTCCCAACTGGCAACTTTGCCGCCCAGTTGGGCCGATCGCTCCAGCAGCGTGACGGCAAATCCACGCTGGCTGAGTTCGTAGGCACAGGCTAAACCCGCTAAGCCACCACCTACCACAGCAACGCTTTTGGGCTGGCTGAGATGGCGCGGCAAATCAAGTCTATCTTGCTGAAAAACCGAGGGCTGGGGTTTGGCGAGGCGGGAATAGCCAACCAGTCCCCCGATCGTACCGATTCCAAAAAGCTTGAGTAGTGTTCGTCGAGAGACGGATTTCAACAGGGCAGAACCTAACGCTTCACTCATTATTTACGATAACCAGGGCAGGAATGGATGATCTATGTACTAAGTTATTCAGACCATGAATCATACCAACCCCTGGCGATCGCCCCTTTTCCTCCAAAACCTGATAGAACCTTTACGGAGCAAGAGTTACAGTCCTTTTCCACAAAATTACTAGCCGATAAAGCTCTTTATCATGTCTCTACATTCAGAAAAGTTCCCAATTTCTTGATCCCCGCTACTCAAGCATAAGTATTAGGGCATTACTTAACCCGCGCTATGCAATTCGGCTACCATTTCCAAGAAGAATAGATGTCGCCAGGGATACAGTTTTGCTGATGTAAAGTGCTTTAGCGTCAGGGGTTGTTTGCTCTGCCACTTGTAGAGAAGTTATGTCGCTGCTCGTGTCTCATCTATCGAGGTGCAGGTGCAAACGAAAGTATCAACCACAAGTTAGGGATCTGCATTTATTAAGATCCCAATTTTGAGGCGCGGCTCAGCCGCGCCTCAAAAAAATTGGGACTTTATTTTTATGCAAGTCC
>JAAUQZ010000077.1 GCA_012033355.1 Leptolyngbyaceae cyanobacterium RM1_406_9
AGACAACTTCAACGGGCTAGAAACCAGATTGGCAGGCCCTTTAGAATCACTTCCTGGTATCGCCCTGAGCCTTACAACAGACAGCCGGCGGCGTGAGGAATAGCCAACACTTAAATGGCAGTGCCGTAGATGTTTCAGTCTCTGGATATTCGGGACGGCAGGTCGCAAATGCCGTAATGTCCTGGTGGCCGGGGGGGGTTGGGGTCTATCCTGGCAACCGCAGGCACATTGTTCACCTGGACATTGGTGGGCGACGCAAATGGGGCTTTTGAGCCATTAAGTGCAGCGTGATGAATTGTGTACTGAGGAGTTCTGGATGTCTTCCCAACTTAGACTCAACCTGGTTGAAGGATCTGTTTCATTCAATTTTTCACCGGAGGCAGCACGAGCGCTTCAGGTGCGATCGCCACTTTGATGGAAAGCCTCAGAGCTGTTGCTGCCCACGCTGCACCAGGCAGCAGCAGCAAACCCAGCCCCAAGCAGCCAATGGAATATCAATATACTGGGGATGTTTTCCTGGAAATTTTTTGTAACCCAAACATCTGGCCTAGCCCCTTTGCCGCCAAAGTTCTGGTAACGCTGCGAGATGAGCGAATTCGTCTTAGCACCGAAGCGGAGTTAACTCGCTTAATCGAGGATATCAACCAATACCTTGAACAGCAGTGACTTAAACCTTTGAACTTAAACCTTCGACAATTGCGATCGCTCCCTGAAAGCGTAGAATCGGGGCAGCGAACGCTTAGCCTTGAAAAACTTTAAATGAACCCAGACACTATTCTTCAAATTGTCCAGAAGGGATTTCGCGTCACCCTGGGCGCAACCGCATCCCTGATTGAAACTTTGCAAGATCCACAGCGTCGAGATGAAAACTTGTACAGGCTAAGGACTGAGCTGAATCAGCTTGCTGAAGAGTGGGCTGCCAAAGGAGAAATGACAGAGCAGGAAGCACGAAACTTTGTAGACACAATCCTGTCTCAGCGGACTGCCCAAACGAACAGTGACTTCTCCAACTCCAGCACTAGCAGTTCCAGTACGGCGACAGCGGCTCCTCCCGATGTGCAGCTTGACTTACAAGAGCTAACCGCACAAATTGCTGCGATTCGGGCAGAGCTTGAGAGATTGCGAGAGCAGGATTCACAATCCTAGTCAGGCAAAATCTCTGACGCTCATTGGGTACTCACTTTGACACTTGGCTGCTTGACACTTGGCTGCTTGACACTTGGCTGCTTGACATTTGCTGGAGTGGCGATCGCCTAGTATCGCCAAGCCTTGTCACCGTGACTCAATTGTTTTCCACATCAGCTAGTCGTTATCCCAGTCTTCCCGCCCCAACAGATCGCCGATGCGATCGCGTAGCAAGAAGCTACTTTTTTCTAACTCACATTCAACCCACGCCCATTCTCGTGCAGGAATGTACTGGCAAAGTACATAAATGGGCTGGTGACGGCTAATTACTCCTCGCTGAACGAGTTGACGAGCTTCATCTCGAATGAAGTCCATAGAGTATTGGATGGATTGGAGCATGATTCACCCTCTGCTTTAACCAACTTATTAACTGTGACGACCGACTTTGACCGAAAGACGAATAGAAGTGAAAGCTTACCAATATCAAGACAAATTTAATAGACAAACCTAAACAGATCAGCTATGCAGCGCTTGACTTTGTAGCCCTCTATACTGAATCTTTTTTATCTTCAAGCTAAATACTATCCGATTATATTAATAAAAGTTACAAAAGTCATCAAGTCCTGACATTTTCCTCTTGTTATGCATTCTGCTAAAGAGCCTCTAATGGTTTCTAAAGCAGGATCAGAGTGATTCGGTGGCTTGGCTGCAAAATTACTATTTCTTCCCTAAGTCGAATGCCCGACTGATTCAGTCTGTGCTGCGGAAAACTTGTTAACTCTAGATCCTCAAGGCAGATTTTTGCCAGAACCGATACCTTTCTTCAAAATTGAGTCTTGAGCAAATTTGCCGCTTCAGACTATCAATGCATATTAGGGCAGAATAATGCGTTGCTGCACTAATTCAGCCGCCAGTTTCAGAGCCGCTTTCATACTAGTTGCGTCAGCAATTCCCTGACCCGCGATGTCAAAGGCGGTGCCGTGATCGGGAGAAGTGCGAACAAACGGTAGCCCAATGGTGGTATTCACAGCCCGATCGAACGCCATGAGCTTGACTGGAATCAACCCCTGATCGTGATATAGCGCTAGATACGCATCCTGATCTGACGATTGGGCAGAGCTAAACCAGGCTTGTCCGGGGCGTGTCCAAAGGGTATCGGGTGGAATGGGACCTTCGAGGTGAATGTGAGAATGGCGATCGCCCATTTCCTGCATCCAGGGAATCAGCCAGTCCTGCTCTTCATGCCCCAGTTGCCCTTGTTCGCCGCTGTGGGGGTTGAGTCCGGCGATCGCAATACGTGGTTCAGCAATGCCAAAATCTTGCCGTAGACACAGCAGCAGCAGTTCTAACTTGGCGGTCATCAGTTGGGGTGTGAGGGCATCGGGCACCTGCCGCAGCGGAATGTGAGTCGTCGCCAGCAGCGTTCGCAGCATCCAGCCTGTATGGGGCGATCGCGCTACAAACAGCATCCCAAACCGCTCAACCCCCGCCCGCTCAGCCAACAATTCGGTTTGTCCGGGGTAGTGATGTCCTGCCGCTTTCCAGGCAGATTTGGCGATCGGGGCGGTGACAATGCCCTGAAAGTCACCTGCTAGCGTGAGGGCGATCGCCGTCTCTAAAAAGCGAAATCCAGCGGCACCGCTTGCCGCATTGCCCGTACCCAGTACAATCTGCTGCTCAACGGATTCAGCCAGCGGTACGTCCAAAATTGTTAGGCTTTCTGGATCTGCCAAATCTATACGCGATCGCCCTTGCAATATTAGGGATTCTTGCAAGGTCTGATAAGCGTTCTGTAACAGCCTGCGACTACCCACCACCGCTATTTCACAATCCTGCGTTATCGCCGGATCTGCCAGCGCTTTCAGCACCACTTCAGCCCCGATGCCTGCGGGATCACCGAGGGCGATCGCTAGTCGAGGACGCGCAGCGGCTCTATCTAAAATAGGAATTGTGGGGGTAAGAAACATTGGCTACAAACTGCTTTAGAATACTTCAGATAGGGTTGAAAACCTGACTCATCTGCACACAGGAGAACTTGAGTGAATAGCGAAATTTTTAATGCTGCAATATTGGCTTTCACCTTAATCTTAGTAGGGCTAGGAATGGGCTTCCTGCTGCTGAGAATTCAGGGTGGCGAAGAGTAAAATAGCGGTTGTAACAATTGGTCTCCATCCTGAGCAGAATTAATTTTTGCTGATAAACCCGCCCCAGCGAGATCTGCAACTTCTTTAAGAAGTCGCAGATCTTAACCTCCTATGGTTAGTGCGATGCAGCTTAAGTTCATAGTGCTGGCTTAGCAACTTAGGAGTTTCTCTTGAGGCTCTGATGCTAATGCTTCCTACCGCTAGGTTCAAGCTTGCTCTGACCCTAATCTTCTGGCTCATCTAAATGTTCAGCGACCTCGTGATAGAGGTTGAGAACGTGGCTATCTTTCAAATAATAGAAAACATTTCGCCCCTGCTTGCGATAGCTCACCAGACGCAGCGCCCGCAGCGCCCGCAACTGGTGAGAAACGGCTGATTCACTCATTTTCACAATCGCCGCTAGGTCACAGACACATAGCTCCTGAATTGCCAGAGCAGACAAAATTCGCAGGCGATTTGCGTCTCCCAACAAGCTAAAAAATTCTGCCATCCGCTGCGATTTATCGATACTGAGAATGTCTCGATGCAGATTGCGAACGTTGCTCAGGTCAACGGGATGCTGAACGGTACAATTCAATTCACCCTCTAATTGGGGCAAGTTGGCTTGGGGCACTTTAGCTCTAGAGGAATCCGAGATTGCCATAGGAGGTACAAAAGGATGAACAAGGGCGCTGGTCGAAGGACATACCCTAATCTATATCTACCCTATCAGCTTTACGAAGATGGGCGATCGCCCCAAAAGTCGAAATTACCGTCGCTGCCTACATAAAAAGCAATGCTTCTCAGGGCGATCGCCCGTATTTACCTTTGCGACCAAACGAGTGCGGAATAAATGAGTAGTTTCTGATAATCTTATAAAAAGTTAATGATCTTCTTATTGAATCCCTCATGACGTTATTGATCGTAGGTGCGACTGGCACCCTGGGAAGGCAAGTAACCCGTCGCGCCCTCGATGAGGGATACGAAGTTCGCTGTCTTGTACGTGGTTTTAAGAAAGCAGCCTTCCTAAAAGAATGGGGCGCTCAACTAGTTCAGGGAGACTTGTGCGATCCTGAAAGCCTTACCGCTGCATTCAAGGGCGTGACTGCTGTAATTGATGCAGCAACTACCCGACCAACCGATTCCCTCAGCATTAAGCAGGTCGATTGGGAGGGCAAGGTGAATCTAATTCAAGCGGCAAAAGCAGCCAATGTCGAACAGTTCATTTTCTTCTCGATTTTGGATGCGGAGAAATACCCCGACGTGCCGCTGATGCAGATCAAATCTTGTACCGAAGCTTTTCTGGCTGAATCAGGGTTGAACTACACAATTTTGCGCCCCTGCGGATTTTTGCAAGGGCTAATTGGTCAATACGCTATCCCCATTCTGGAGCGGCAGTCTGTCTGGGTGATGGGTGACACCTCCCCAATCGCCTACATGGACACTCAGGACATCGCCCAGTTTGCCGTTCGTGCCCTCAAAGTTCCTGAAACTGCCCATCAGTCTTTTCCGGTGGTGGGTTCACGGGCCTGGGGAGCCTACGAAATTATTCGCCTGTGTGAACGGCTGTCGGGGCAGGAGGCAAAAGTATCCCGAATGCCAATTGGTTTATTGCGAACTGTCCGCCGCATCGCTCAATTTTTTCAATGGGGTTGGAACCTGTCTGATCGTCTCGCCTTCACCGAAGTCATCGCTACCGGAAAACCGCTCCAGGCTTCAATGGATTACACCTATGAAGTGTTTGGCATTGATCCAAAGGAAATTACAACCCTGGAAGCCTATATGCAGGAATATTTCAACCGCATTATGAAGAAGCTAAGAGAGTTGGACTACGAAAAAGAAAAAGCCAAAGCAAAGAAGAAAACTCCGTTTAAGAAGCAGAATTAAGTAACATACCCTGAGAAGGTGCGGGTCTGGGCATTTCACTTTTAGAGCGGTAGCCATATTGATCAGAGCATTTTGGTGGCGCAGCATCTGCGCCACCAAAATGCTCATAGTCTAACCTGGCTGACTACGGCTATAGCAATCCTAAGTAGGTTGTGAAAGGCGCACCCCGGAGGGGTGCGCCTTTCACAACCCGCTCGTCCTACAGCCTATTTAGGCTGGCTATATACCTAGTTTGAAATCAGTTTTGAGTTAGTCGAGTCAACACTTGATTCGATCGCTCTACAAACGCCTTCATGCCATCTGCATCAAACCCTTTTTGCGCCATCAGCGCCAGGTCATAGACGTGCTGACAGATTAAGTTTGCCAGTTCCCCTGAGGGAGACTGTCCACTGGTTTGTAGAATGCTGCCCTGACTCAGCTTCGTCAAATTCTGAATCAGCGGGTGAGCCGTATTTACCAGCAGCACGTGTTCCTCTGGGAACTGAGTCGTCTGCTGTTGCAGCAGGGCATTAAGTTCTTGCATTCGGCGCAGTGCTTCAGGTAGCAAAACCATCGCGGGGGGCGCAGCCTCATTATCAGACTTCAACGCTTCTGTACGAATAGTGAGTTTGGGTTTGTTGAGTGCTTGCTGAAACAGTTCCTTAATCTGTTCACCGCGAGTTTTATTGGTGGTTGGGTCAACGATCTCGCTGGATTTGTCGGAATCAATCAGCGTTTCGTCCAGGTCAGCGTCTACCCGTGAGAACTTCACCTCTGGATGCTCTCGCTCTAGAAAGCTGACAAAGTGGCTGTCAATGAAGGAGTCCATAAACAGGACTTCCAAGCCCTGGCTCTTGTGCAGTTCTACATAGGTTGCCTGAGTTACCTCATCGGTGCAGTAGAATACGCGATTTTCATGGCGCGACTGGTTGCGCTCCAGGTACTCTTTCAGCGTGGTGTATGATGCGGTTCCAGATGGGGTTCCATCTGCTTCAGGTTTCGGGCTAATGTCTTGCCATGCATCTCCCTCAGCGGACTGCACCTGCACTTCGGGCGCATCTGCGAATGTCTGAGTTTCTTTACCTTGCCAGGTGGTGCGGTAGATCAGGATGTCTTCGACCTGCTTTTTGAATTTGTCGTCATTCAAAGAGCCAAATTTAACGAAAGTGCCGAGATCTTGCCAGCCGCGAATGTATTCCTGGCGATCGTCCCGGTAAAGTTCTTTGAGGCGATCGCCCACTTTCTTAGCGATATAGTCGGCAATTCTGCGAACCGTGCGATCGTTCTGCAAGAAGCTGCGAGACACATTCAGCGGAATGTCGCTACTGTCAATTACACCGCGTAACGGCAACAGGAACCGGGGAATCACTTCCTCACAGTTGTCACTCACGAAAACCTGATTACAGAACAGTTTGATCTGTCCTTTGGTGACATCCACATCAGGCTTAAGTTTAGGAAAATACAGAATTCCATTGACTACAAACGGATAGTCTGTGTTCAGATGCACCCACAGCAGCGGCTCTTCCTGGAACGGATAGAAGTAGCGATAAAACTCCAGATAGTCCTCTTTGGTCAGGCTATTGGGTGACTCTTTCCAGGGAGCCTTTTGCTGATTGATTTGTTCGCCGTCCAATCTAATAGGGACGGGCATAAAATCGCAGTAAGTTTTAATTAACTGCTGAATTCGAGACGCTTCTAGATACTCCAGTTCCTCATCTTGTAGGGTTAGTGTAACCGTTGTTCCCCGCTCCGTCCGAGAAGAATCACTTAGCTCAAACTGAGTCGAACCGTCGCATGACCAGTGAACCGCCTGCGCTCCTTCCTGGTAAGACAGCGTATCAATTTCAACTTTGCTAGCCACCATGAAAGATGAGTAAAAACCCAAACCAAAGTGACCAATGATTTGTTGATCAGCGCTGCTTTTGTACTTCTCGACAAATTCTTCAGCGCTGGAGAAAGCAACCTGATTGATATATTTCTTTACCTCATCGGCAGTCATGCCAATACCCGTATCCGAGATTGACAGCGTTTTCTTTTCCTTGTCGATCGCAATCTGAATTTCTGGCTCCAAATTTCCAGAATATCCACCAGAACGAGCCACCATACTCAATTTCTGGATGGCATCTACTGCATTGGAAATCAACTCGCGCAAAAAGATTTCATGGTCTGAATAGAGCCATTTTTTGATGATGGGGAAAATATTCTCAGTGTGAATACTGATATTGCCCTGTTCCAGAATAGTTGTCATGGGTCTACTTCAGGTCTTTGAGGGAATAGAAGAATCGATACGTGCTAAAGAACACGTTATGCGATCGCATTCTATTCTAGAAATCTTTTTCATGAAGAAATTGCCGCACCTGGTTAGATGCGGATTTCTCTACCTGCAAATTTGAAGTTTTCTATAGAAAAAGGTGCGTTTCGTTAGAGACGCACCCCTTATCCCCATTTATTCAATGTGTTAAATCTGGTTCTTAGCTCCTGCTTCTGAACCTAGCAACCCCTGGTTCCTAAGCTCCAGCTTGGAACCGTTCTGAGGAAGCTCTTGCTTTCCTCTGTATCTAGCAGGAAGCAGGAGCTTCCAATCTGGCATTACCAAGCAGGAGCTTGGCACCGAGGGAAAGGGAGCTTGGTAACGAGGGAGCTTGGTAACGAGGGAATATGCCCCTCTATGCCACCTACTACCTACCTCTCATCCCTCATCCCTCATCCCTCATCCCTCATCCTTCCTAATAGCTGTCATCTCCTGCTATTTCTACCATTTCAGGTTCAGGCATCTGCTGTTCTAGGGAAGCATCACGAATGGCTTGCCAGCGGTAAAACAGTTCATTTTCACTTAAATCATTCGTTGTGTAATAACGGATTGCCTGCTCCAACTCTTGAGGGGTTTGAGGGATGGGAACAGTACAAGTGAGTTTTGCCATAAATGACCTCTACTGTCAATTGCGTGATGTTTACGTGAAAAACCGTAGTTTCACCAATTGTAATGAGATCTTCTCTCAAAGAGTATCAAGATATACAGTTTTTATTTTGATTTATGTGAATTTCTGAAAAAGCGGGGTAAGCAGAATTAACTGTTGATTGAGTAGCGATCGCACTCCCTCGATTCCCAAATCAACTCCAGCTAGAATTTGCTCTACGGTTTGCTGCTCAGGTTGCTGTGAATTGCGATCGCAAGCTTTGAGAAACCGCCACTCATTTTCCGTCAAGTTAATGATCTGATAGTCATAGTTAAACAAACAGCGGCTATCCCACCCGTCCATGCAGGGGCTACGCTCTGGAATTGCAGCTAAAAGTGCCTGATCGGAAGACCAGTCGTTTTGGGGTAAGGGGTTTCGTCCTAAGAAAAATTCATAGTGCGTGATCGTTTCGGGGTCAAGTAATTCGATCAGGCGATAGCGTTGGCGATCGCTCAACCCCTGCGATCGCTCCATTAGTTCTGGCGCTTTGCCCAATAGCCGCTCTAGCTCCCAGACGCGAGGGTTAGAGAAGCCAATGAACTCTAGCCCTGAGGCATTAATTAGCTCAAACAACGTGTCAATGCTGTAGTCGATTTCCTGGGGATGGACATACATATCGGCAAAGCATTCATCGCGCTGATTTTCTAGCGACCAGCGCTCTTGCTCTCGCTTGACCAGTCGATTATTTTCGGGCAGCGCTGAGAAGATTTTTCGTCCAAGCTGCACGCCGTCGCGGTAGTCGCCCCGCTGGTTGCCCTGGAGGAGGGCGATCGCCTGCTGCATCAGCTTAATTTCCCAGCGGCCCAGTTCTCCGTAGACAAAAATGTGCATCAGCCCACCAGGAGCCAGCTTTTTTGCCAGAGATTGAATTCCACGAATTGGGTCAGGCAAATGGTGCAACACGCCGACGCAGTTGATCAGGTCAAACTCACCTTCAAGCTGGTCAGCATCATAAAGACTGAGATGGTGAAACTCAACTCTGCTGGTTGCAGAATCCGCCGCAACGCCCGACTTCTGACAGCGCTCTTTTGCCAATACCAATGCGCCTGCACTTAAGTCAATTCCAACAACCTGCGCCTGGGGGTTAAGGTAAACCAGGTACTCCGTGCCAACTCCCGTTCCACAACCCGCATCTAGAATGCGAATATTCTGCTTCACAGGCTTTTGTTCCGTACAAAAGTTATAAGCTGCCAGCCAATTCCACCGCCAGTTAAAGCCTGGAGGCGGAGCATCAAGCAGTGGCTCTGGCGGAAACGGGTAAGTGTCGTAGAGCTTAGCAACGGCAGCACTAACGGTCTGAGAAGCAGCCTGAGAAGAGAGTTCAGAAGTCGGCTGGGAGGGCTGGGAATTCAACATGATGGGCAAAATTGCAGCAACCTAGAGTTTATAGCAGGAAGGAGGAGGGATGAAGGAGGAGGGATGAAGCCGAAATAGTCTCGTTGCCAAGCTGGAGCTTGGCAATGCCACTGGGGAAGCTCTTGCTTCCCTGAGAGAATGCAGCGGGTTGGTTCAGGAAGCGGGAACTTCCGACACGCTGTTACTAAGCTGGAGCTTAGTAATGAGGCTAACCCTGTTGAAACAGGCTAAAAGCCCGCCCTAACAGGTATCTCAGTCAGTTGAAACTGACTTTAGCTTTCAGCCCGAACTTTAGTTCAGGGCTTAGAGGATGTTTGAGAAGTCTAATCTGTAACCCGAAAGTCTGTAGGGGCGCAGCATTCGGGCAAAGATTCTGGGCTATTCCAGAGTCTACCTGCCGAATGATGCGCCCTTACAAGAGACATTGGCTACTTTTCAGATATCCTCGTTAATTTATTAATTGAAGTTCCTCCCCGACAGGAGTAAAAACTCAGGAGGAAGGCGTTTTTGGGAAGTCGCCCATCCTGTCAACTTTGAGAAAGTAACAGAACTTAAATTTTTTCTCAGGTTGCACACCGCAATCCTCTATGATCACCTGTGTAATCTCTACGGGGACTACTACACACTTTTTAACAAAGCAATGTTGTAACCCCGAAACGTTTTAATCTAAAAACTGATCGAGTTGACCCTGGGCAGCCGTTTTGGTGAATCTTTGACTAAAAGCTGTTTCTCTATAAACAGCCGGAACCGTTCACCCAACAACTATTCACCCAACCGCGCTTTGGGCAGGTCTAATGCAATCACAATTGATAGGGAGCTTTTGAAATCCAATGAGTGTAAAGGCAAGTGGTGGAAGCTCTGTTGCGCGTCCGCAGCTATACCAAACCCTACCCGTTTCAACCATTTCCCAGGCTGAACAGCAAGATCGCTTCTTGGGGCGAGGAGAACTGGGCGAATTATCTAGCTATTTCAGTTCAGGACTTAAGCGCCTGGATATTTCACAAACGCTTACGCAAAACTCAGAGCTGATCGTCTCTCGCGCTGCCAACCGGATTTTTGTCGGCGGCTCCCCTATGGCTTACCTGGAAAAGCCCAGAATTCCCGTTGAGAGCTTTGCTACCGCCGAAGCAGGGCTTGATGTTAAGCGAGCGATGGAGCTGGGTACAGCGACTTATGTTGAGAGCCGGGGCGGTTTCTTAGAGGGATTGCGATCGCTCTTCAGCGCAACGGGCGGCGGCCCAACCCCAGCCGGGTTTCGCCCTATCAACGTGGCTCGCTATGGCCCCAGCAATATGCAGAAGTCTCTGCGCGACCTGAGCTGGTTTTTGCGCTACGTGACCTATGCGATCGTTGCAGGCGACCCCAATATCATTTCAGTCAACGTCCGGGGTTTGCGAGAAATCATTGAGAATGCTTGCTCTGGCGAAGCAACCATCGTGGCGCTGCAAGAGATGAAGCAGGCTGCCCTGGGCTATTTCCGAAAAGATGAAGACGCAGGGGCGATCGTCAGCCAATATTTTGACGTTCTCATCACCGAATTTAGAGCGCCAACCCCCTCTAACAAACTGCGTCAGCGTTCTTCTGGCGACCTGCAAGGCTTAGAGCTACCGCAGATTTACTTTAACGCTGCCGAGCGTAGACCTAAGTATGCGATGAAGCCCGGTCTGTCTTCCAGCGAGAAGAATGAAATTGTCAAAGCTGCCTACCGTCAGGTGTTTGAGCGCGACATTACCCGTGCCTATTCACTCTCCATTTCTGACCTAGAGTCGAAGGTGAAGAACGGCGAAATCTCCATGAAGGAATTCATTCGCCGCCTCGCCAAATCGCCGCTTTATCGTAAAAACTTTTTTGAACCCTATATCAACAGCCGCGCATTAGAACTGGCATTCCGTCACATCCTCGGTCGTGGGCCTAGCTCCCGTGAGGAGGTGCAGAGCTATTTCTCCATTGTTTCTAACGGTGGTTTGTCTGCTCTAGTGGATGCGCTGGTCGATTCCAAAGAATACGCCGACTACTTCGGTGAAGAAACCGTCCCTTACCTGCGCGGTTTGGGTCAAGAGGCACAGGAATGCCGCAACTGGGGACCGCAGCAAGACCTGTTTAAATACAGCGCTCCCTTCCGCAAGGTGCCTCAGTTCATTACCACCTTTGCCGACTACGAGCAGCCTTTGCCCGACCAGCATCCCTACGGCTCTGGCAATGATCCGCTGGAAATTCAGTTTGGCGCGATTTTCCCCAAACAGACCAAGAATCCCAGCACTCGCCCTGCGCCCTTTGGCAAAGACACTCGCCGGATTCTAATCAATCGCGGTGCAGGCATCAACAACCAGTTGAGCAACCCTGCTGCTAGAGGCGTTGCACCCGGTTCTCTAGGGCCAAAGGTGTTTAAGTATGACCAGATTCCTAGCTTTACTGGACTTCAAACGGGCAGACGCACAACCAACACCCAGGGCATCAGCGTCAAATTCTCGGAAAGCTCGACTCAAGCGGTGATTCGGGCGACTTACCTTCAGGTCTTCGGGCGGGATGTCTATGAGGGGCAGCGGCTCAAGGTTTCTGAGATCAAGCTGGAGAATGGTGAAATTACAGTACGCGAATTTGTGCGTCAGCTTGCTAAGTCTGACCTGTTCCGCAAGCTCTACTGGACTTCGCTGTATGTGACGAAGGCGATCGAATACATTCATCGTCGTCTTTTGGGTCGCCCTACCTACGGTCGTCAGGAAATTAACCAATATTTCGACCTGGCTTCCAAGAAAGGCTTTTATGCGGTAGTTGATGCAATCCTCGATACCGCTGAGTACAGTGAAACGTTTGGGGAAGATACGGTTCCCTATGAGCGCTATGTCACCCCCGGCGGTCTGGCACTCCGCACCAACCGCATCGGCAGCATCAGCGATAAAGGGACTCAGATTGACAAGGAAGAAACCCCCCGCTTCGTAGAATTGGGTGAAGTTAAGCAAAACCGGACTGAGCCGGATGTCCAGTTCCGCACTCTTCAAGGGGTCAACAAGCGACGTGAGCAGACTAAGCAGTTTAAGCTAACCAGCACCGAAGATAAAACTCAGCTTCAGACGGTGATCCGCGCTGCTTATCGGCAAATCTTTGAGCGCGACATTGAGCCTTACATCCTCAAGAATGATTTCTCGGAGCTAGAGAGTAAGCTCGGCAACGGCGAAATTAACCTGAAGGAATTCATTGAAGGGTTAGGAATTTCTGATCTGTACATCAAGCAGTTTTACACGCCCTATCCCAACACAAAAGTCATCGAACTGGGAACCAAGCACTTCCTCGGACGCGCACCTCAAGATCAGGCAGAAATTCGTAAGTACAACCAGATCCTCGCCTCTTCTGGGCTGAAGGGCTTTATCGGTGCGATGGTCAACAGCATGGAGTATGCTCAGACGTTTGGTGAAGACACGGTGCCTTATCGCCGCTTCCCCACGTTGCCTGCGGCCAATTTCCCCAACACCGAACGGCTGTATAACCAACTCACTAAGCAAAATGATGACCTGGTGGTGCCCAGCTTTGAGCCAGTCAAGTCTCGCATGGACAACACCAAGCTGCCGCTGATGGGTCTGGCAATGGCAGATATGGCAATCCAGGCTCGCAAGATGGACATGAGCAAGCCCAAGTTTATTGAACTGGGACGCTCTTTTGCAAATGGGGATGGTCAGTCTGTTGAAGTTGGGGTAGGAACCTCTCGCCGCAAGCCCGCCCGCATCTATCGCATGAATCCCGGCATGAGTCAGGAAGAAACGATGCTAGTGATTAACTCGATTTACTGTCAGGTGATGGATGTGTTTAGCGGTCAGGTGCCGAGTGAGTTCCGTCGTTCTGACCTGGAGAGCAAGCTCCGCAATGCAGAAATTTCAGTGCGAGAATTTGTTCGCGCTCTGGCAAGTTCTGACATCTACCGCCGCCGTTTCTACACGCCCTATCCCAACACGAAGGTGATTGAGTTCTTGTTCCGTCACCTGCTGGGACGCGCTCCTGCAACTCAGCCTGAAATCCGCCAGTACAACAAGCTGTTGGCTGACCAGGGCTTGAAGGCAGCAGTTGAGGCGATGGTAGATAGCCCTGAGTATGCCCGCTACTTTGGTGAGGATGTGGTGCCCTACAAGCGCTTCCCCTCTTTGCCTGCGGGTAACTACATCGGCAGCATCAAGGCGGACGCAGATCTGGTGAAGCAATCCTGGTCTGACCTGTCGCCCTCCAACCTGACCGGAAAGTCTAGCTAGACTCTGAAATGAATGGCTTTCTGTGGAGTAGGTATCTTGCCTACTTGATTCGGACGGGCAAGATGCCCGTCCCACAGGAGGCTTAGGAACGTGAATTAATTAAACTGCCTAATCCCTCTGCTGTACGGGCTTGGCAGTGCCAAGCCCCTAACCGAAATACTGCACTTTATTAAATTCATGCTCCTTAGGATATTGTTCATGTTGCGAAGCGCACAAAGAAGGGCACTCCTTGCGGATGCCCTAATCATCATCAAGTGGTGGTGACTCGATCTTGTGACTCAATTGAGTGCAGCATAGGGTTAATCTCGCTTAGCTTCTTGTATCAAAAAGTACTTTGCTAGGCTTCCGTAGGCAGTTCATAACATTCTTGTATAAATCCAATTTTCTACTAAGGAAATATTGGGAGGTCTGGAATGCCCTGTAAGGGCGTAGCATTCGGGCGGAAATTTGGGTCTATCCCAGGGTTTACCTGCCAAATGCTGCGCCCCTAACTGCTTTTGGATACGGATTAGACCTTTAAACATTTTTTAGGCGGCCTTTACGGGAAGAGGGCGATCGCCCTCCCCACTTCACACTCCCCCAAATCTTGCAATGTTTCTTAATGTTTATTCTGCCAAAATGCTCGAAGATCCAGCGAGAGTAAATATGAGGGTGAATATTAAAAAATATTGCAAGCCCACTAAGAATGTGAACCCTATGACCGAAAATATTTGCGGTACCGTAACTTGAGCCTGAACGTTTTAAGAGGGCGATCGCCTCAAAGCGCGATCAAGACTCTTAAGGTAGAGTGAAAAATATATATCCAGGCAGTAGTTAAAATCTGCTCAACCTGGAGGGTCTTCATTCAAGGCTAAGTCGTTCAACCTTGAACGTTGGTTTAAACACATCCGGTTACATTTTGCTTTTCGGAGGAATCCATCAATGAGTATTGTCACGAAGTCAATCGTGAATGCCGACGCTGAGGCACGCTATCTCAGCCCCGGTGAACTAGATCGGATCAAGGGCTTTGTTACTTCTGGTGAGCGCCGTCTGCGGATTGCTCAGGTGCTAACTGAGTCGCGTGAGCGCATCGTCAAGCAAGCAGGCGACCAGCTTTTCCAAAAGCGTCCTGACGTTGTTTCTCCCGGCGGAAACGCTTACGGCGAAGAAATGACCGCTACCTGCCTGCGTGACCTCGACTACTATCTGCGTCTTGTCACCTACGGCATCGTTGCAGGTGATGTCACCCCCATCGAAGAAATCGGCATCGTCGGCGTGCGTGAGATGTACAAGTCTCTGGGCACCCCCATCGAAGCGGTTGCAGAAGGTGTACGGGCGATGAAGAACGTTGCAACCTCGATGATGTCCGGCGACGACGCATCTGAAGCAGGTTCTTACTTTGACTATGTGATTGGCGCAATGCAGTAAGGGCAAGTCCCTCACCTAATGACCATTTTTAAGGAATCAAGATCATGCAAGACGCAATTACTTCTGTTATCAACTCCTCCGACGTTCAGGGTAAGTATCTAGATACTGCTGCCCTGGAAAAGCTCAAGGCTTATTTCCAAACGGGTGAACTGCGCGTTCGGGCTGCAACCACCATCAGCGCTAACGCTTCTGCGATTGTCAAAGAAGCCGTTGCTAAGTCTCTGCTGTACTCTGACATCACCCGTCCCGGTGGCAATATGTACACCACCCGTCGCTATGCTGCTTGCATCCGCGACCTGGACTACTACCTCCGCTATGGCACCTACGCAATGCTGGCTGGCGATCCTTCCATCCTGGATGAGCGCGTGCTGAACGGTTTGAAAGAAACCTACAACTCACTGGGTGTGCCCATTGCTGCTACCGTGCAAGCGATCCAAGCGATGAAGGAAGTTACCGCTAGCCTGGTTGGTGCAGATGCAGGTAAAGAAATGGGTGTTTACCTCGACTACATTAGCTCTGGCTTGAGCTAGCAGGAAGAATGAGGGATGAAGGATGAGGGATGAATCGTTGATTCACACTCAAGCTTTGTAACTCATAGCTTTATTTGAGGTCTGGGAGATCTGGAGCGAGTGTTAGAGGGTCAATGGCTATTCACTGGCTGTGACGATTTAAGATTGGTTCTCGACTCCCAGCCCTCAAGCAATTAACTCGATATATCAATCAAAATTTTGGCGTTGCGGTTCCACTTGAGATTTAAAGATTCTCAGCTATCTAGGAGAAATTGACCCATGCGGATGTTCAAAGTCACTGCTTGCGTTCCCAGCCAAACCCGAATTCGGACTCAGCGTGAACTGCAAAATACTTATTTCACTAAGCTCGTTCCCTATGACAACTGGTTCCGCGAACAGCAGCGGATCATGAAAATGGGCGGCAAGATCGTCAAGGTTGAGCTAGCAACGGGTAAGCCCGGAATGAATACAGGGTTAGCCTAATGTCTGAAGGGTCTTGAGCCGATCTGAAGGCGTTGGAAGCAGAAATCTCATCATCACTGCTCAGCCTGAAGGTTGCTATTAAAGCTTTCAATATTCAATACTCTGCTGAATGTTTGAGAGGTCGCAAGGCCTCTTTTTTGTTGGTTTAAGGCTATTCGCGTCAGTGAGAAAAATCGTTGATCAATCGTTGATAGACTGGATGCAGGCGTTTTATGGCGGCAAGAGGTATGACTGTTGCAAAACCCGCATCTTCAACTCTGGAGGAGTTTCTGAAGTTACCAGAGACAAAGCCTACTAGTGAATATGTTGATGGGGAAGTCATTCAAAAACCAATGCCAAAGGCTCGTCATTCAAGACTTCAAGGTAAATTGATTGATGCAATCAATGAAGTCACGGAGGCGCAGCAGATTGCCTACGCTTTTCCAGAATTGCGCTGTACTTTTGGCGATCGCTCCCTCGTTCCAGACATCGCGGTATTTCTCTGGCAGAACATTGAGCTTAATGAAACTGGAGAACCGTTAGATAACGTTTTTGTTGCTCCTGACTGGACAATTGAAATTCTTTCACCCGATCAAATCTCCAATCGAGTCACGGGCAATATCTTGCATTGCCTGAAGCATGGTTGTCAGCTTGGTTGGTTAGTTGACCCTGGCGATCGCTCAGTGCTTGTATTGCAGCCACAGCAGCAGCCAGAGCTATTGTATCAAGACGACAAGCTGACTGTCTTAGAGGAAGTTAAGTTAGACCTGACCGCACAACAGTTATTTAACTGGTTGAAGATGAGAGCAGAGTAGATAAATTACGCTAACAATCTGTGAGCTATGTAGGACGCTCACTTCGCTCAAGCTCTTCTCGAACAACTCTGCGTAAAGTTTCCTCCAGAGGCTCACGGCTTTGCTGAATATACTGCCGTAAGGCTTCATTAATTAAAGTCTGATAATTCCCGCCACCTGCTAAATGAACCTGCTCACGAAACCAGTTTAAAACCTCGTCATCTAGCCGAATTGTGATGCGAGTTTTTCCAGAAGGTGTTGGTTCAATTGCTCCTCGTTTGCCTTGACTGAAATCATATTCTGCTTCCATAACTATCCCTCTTCGGAGGCTAGTTCAAGATTTTGGCGATCGCCCCCTCCAACTCTTCCTGAGACAAACTGGTCAAGATAAACACTTCCTGTACCGTTTTCCCTTTACGAGCAATGAGTTTGAAGCCGCCGCGAATGGGGACGGATACTTTCAGCTTCAGGTGGGGCGAATTAGATTTAACGCTGCCCAGCACAGCGGGAGTAATGGTTTGAATGCCGGGTTCTTGGGTCAGGCGTTCGAGGATGGGGATGAGTCCGGGAAGGTGGGTAGAATGGTTCCAAACGAGTCTGCCGTCGGATTTGGGCATGGGGTTAAGGGTGCGATCGCCTGCCCCTTTAGTGTAGGGTCTACCCGACTACATCACCAAAATTAAAGGGCACCGCTCAATTGAGAGATGCCCCTTGAAGTTCCTAAACCCCACCGTAATCGGGTATGTTCAGATTTTTGTGTAAATGTGGGCAGAATGCCCGCATTTACACAAAAATTAAATCAGTCTCCCGTAATCAGGCTGCTTCTAAAGGAGCCATTGTTAAACCCGCTCGCTGAAGCTGGACGTGATAGAGTTCGGCTTGCTCTTGGGGCCCCACCCAAACGATCGCCTGTCCCTCATTGTGAATTTGATGAGTCAGATCCCAGGCGCGATCGCTCGTCATGTTAGGAACATATTTCACCAAACATTCCGCTACGTGCTGAAACGTGTTGAAATCGTCGTTCAACACGATCACCTTGTAGTTGGGGTAGGTTTTGCGAACCGTCTGGCTAGTGCGTTCAGGCGTTACAACCGGTGCAGTTGCCATTGCATGAGGAACTTGTGGAAGTGCCGTCACCATAAGCATTAGCTACTGGGAGAAGTTAACAAAAGTATGCTTTTAACAAACTTACCCCACCAGTCTAACTGCTGACAGCAAGATGCATCACAAGTTTTGGGGTGAGATTGTCATCAACGCGATGTGCAGCTTCTTCTAGCCGCTTGTGGGATGGGCATCTTGCCCGTCCAAATCAAGCAGAAGTTCTTTGTTACTGCCAGTCCTCCCAGTCCTCGTTAAAGATTGAGGTATTGGGGAAAGCGGTGGGGTTGCCCTGACGCTGCAAGCGCTGCTGAAGCTCTTCGAGCAAGGTTTCTCTCAGCGGAATCTGATCGACCATTTCATAAGGCAACACGCCGCGATCGAGGGCGAGGTCTACCACGTTGCCAACGGCTGCACCGGATGACCATTCAAAGGAATGTACCCGATAGGCGGCGGCGGCGATGTGGCTGGTGGCGATGCTCTTTCCGGCGACGAGTAAGTTATCGATTTCTTGAGGAATCAGCGATCGCAAAGGGATTTGGAACGGATAAGCCTGTCCTGCACCCCGACGCTCACCTGGACGCTCATAGTTACCGGGCAGTTCGGGTGGGCTGAGCGCCATGCAGGGGTGAAAGTCGATCGCATAGTGCCCAATGCCGACCGCATCGGGGTAAATGGTAGAGCGGGAGCGTCGAGCGGTGTCTTCGGGCGATCGCACTCCTCCCACTACAGCGATCGCCTCTAAACCTGCCAAAGCTGTTCTCAAACTGCGATACATGGCTGGGGGCAGTGCCTCACGGTAATATTCATCGGCGTAATCCCGCCGAGAAATATCAATTTCTGTGATTGAGAAACCGTTAGGGTAGCCTCGTGCGGGTCGTCCCAAAATCCGCCGACCTTCTCGCATGTAAGGATACTTGGACAAACCGTGTGCCGTTCCCATCGGCGAGTCTAGCCCGGACAGGTAGCGATGGTTGGGGTCGGGCTGCTTTACGCCTTCGCCAAGCTGTGAGTCGGTATCGCCTTCCACCAGCCAGTAAAAATAGCCCAGGGCGTTTTCTTCGCCTTTTTGTAAAGCTTCGGTTCGCAAGCCGCCTAGCCAGCCGCCCGATTCAAGCTGCCCGGTTGCTTCTAGCTGGTCACGGGTGTAGATCAGGTTATCTCGTGCGGTGCCGGGGCGATAGTCATTTCCCCATGTCCAGTTTTGCATAGAGATGTCGCCAGGGCTAAATTCGTAGCTGCTGCCCCGTGTACGAGGTCTGGCATCGTAGATGCGGCGGTAGTTAAACACCAGCCCAAAGTTGGCAAGGCGCGGCAATTCATAGCTGTAATAGGGTTCGTACTGCGGGTAGAAGGAAGGCATTTCGTGGGTTTGCGGTTCCTCGGTTGCCTCCATTGCAAAGGTGTAAGTAAACCCCTGGGTGCAGTAGGGGTCTTGAGTGGCGCTAGAGGAAGACGGTTCTTGATAGGAGAGGGCATCAATTCCCAGGCGATAGGGAACGTCTGCCAGTCCAATGATTTCTCCCGTTTCGGTTGCGTCTACGATATACCAGTTTGCAGGGCGAGGTTGATTTGCATTTGCCGATCGTGGATTGGGCGGCTGAGGCACAAAGCGAATGATGGTTTTCTCAAACTGATCGGAGTCCTCATAACGGTAGGAATCTTCAATGGTTTGAGAGAGCGGCAGGGTGTTGAGGGGTGGCGCATCGGGGGTGGGAGTGTGCTGAATGGCGATCGCCTCCTGAATCTGCCCCCTTCAACCTCGACTTCTTTAATCACGGTTGAAGGAAACCACCGCAGTTCACCATCGCCTTCATCAGCTGCGTCTTCCAGCATCTCCTGTAAAATTTCGTTGCCATCGTAAGGGAAGAAGCAGGATTCGCTCACCCAGCATTCACCCGGATTGAGCCGTCCGTAGTGGTCTTCGATGCGATCGCGCAGTTCCAGGTAGCCACGTGAATAGAATAGCTGCGCCCGCTGGGTTGTGCGCTCGTCCAGGGCAGAAGTTCCTTGAGAGGAAATTTGTCCGCCCAGCCAGTCAGTGATCTCGGTCAGACAAACGGTGCGTCCTGCCAGCAAGCCTTCGTAAGCGGAGGCAACTCCAGCCAGTCCACCCCCCACGACTAGCATTTCACAAGTTACTTCTTCATCAGGCTGTCGAGGCGGGGCAGCAAAAGCAGCCGGGGCAAAGGTGGGTAGTAAAAGCAGGCTAAAAAATAAATGGCAGAAGTTTCGATTGGAGAAGGGCTTTCTCCGGGAGATGTCGGGCGATCGCTTCATCACACCAAAAACCTTAAAGTTCAGTAGAGAGGTCTAGATTCGCAGAAACACTGTCTAGGCTACGCGCTTCTGTATCAAATTGACCTCATGCTAATGAACGACCTGACGGGGCGATCGCAATTCAGAGTTCCTTTCGTCAGAAAAAATTAATTCGTTCTCGCCCGGAGCTTAGTGTAGCTATATGCGTACAGGTTGGGACAAGGGGCTTAAGCCCCTTGTTAGACCGCTAGTCCTCCGGTGAGGACAGTACATCCATTTCACTGTTAGTACCGAACCTCATAAAATAACTTGTAAGGCAGTATTTATAAGATCTGGGTAGGATTGCAGCTTTTGACTTATGAAGTTCGAGCGGAATACTTTTTAGGGCGTGAGTAAAAATATATCGTTTTGAATAAGGACAAATAGATAGAGACTATGAGTAAAAGAGATAGCTTTAGAAGAAATGTTATCCCTGCTATAGCAATCCTAAATGATATGTGAGAATGGGAGGAAGAGAACAGCGAGCAATTTCGAGCGATGACATTAGAGGATCTTGAGGCATTTATCCAATCCAACCCTGACCCGCGTGAGATGAAACGA
>JAAUQZ010000078.1 GCA_012033355.1 Leptolyngbyaceae cyanobacterium RM1_406_9
GAGTTTTGGCAAACTCAGCAAAAAGAGAATCCCGAAATGAGTTTGCTTGACCTGATGAAGCTGACGGCAGACTCAGAGGATGACTTTGAGCTGGATCTGGATCGAGATCAGCTTTTGTCCGAGATGTTAGAAAAGCTAAATGATAAGAGCCGTCTGGAGCCAATGCCTGATCCAGCGGGGCTAAACGGCACTCTGCGAGAATATCAAAAACGCGGCGTTTCCTGGCTGTATTATCTGGAAAATTTGGGGCTAAATGGCTGTCTGGCGGACGATATGGGTCTGGGTAAAACGGTGCAGGTGATTGCCCGACTCATCCAGGAGCGAGAACTGGCAGAGCAGGAAGGGACAGCCGTTCCGCCAACGCTGTTGGTCGCGCCTACTTCGGTTTTGGGCAATTGGCACAAGGAAATTGAGAAGTTTGCGCCCCGTCTTCGAGCAGTGGTGCATCATGGCAACCAGCGACTCCAGACGGAAGATGAGTTTAAAGCGACTTGTCTAGACCATGATGTGGTGATTACTTCATTCACTTTGGCGCGAAAGGATGCCAAGTTGCTGAACGAGGTAGACTGGCACCGACTGGTGTTAGACGAGGCACAAAACATCAAAAATCCTAAAGCAGCACAGACTAAGGCAATTCTAAAACTTTCAGCAAATCACCGTCTGGCGCTAACCGGAACGCCTGTTGAAAACCGTTTGCTTGATCTCTGGTCAATCTTTAACTTTTTGAATCCGGGCTACTTGGGTAAAGAAGCTCAGTTTCGTAAAGGGTTTGAGATTCCAATTCAAAAGAATAATGACGTAACGCGATCTGCCACCCTAAAAAAACTGGTCGAGCCGTTCATTTTGCGGCGGGTAAAAACAGATCAATCCATCATCAAAGATTTGCCCGATAAGGTAGAGCAAAAGCTATTCTGTAACCTCACTAAAGAGCAGGCTTCTCTCTATGAGGCAACGGTCAAAGATGTCGAGAAACAGCTTCAGGAGGCAGAAGGAATTCAGCGCAAGGGGCTGATTCTCTCAACGTTGATGAAGCTCAAGCAGATATGCAACCATCCCATGCAGTTTCTTCAGGATGGCAGTGAGTTTACACCGGAGCGATCGCACAAACTCACGCGCCTGAGTGAAATGATCACCGAAGTCATGGAGGAAGGTGAGAGCCTCCTGGTGTTTACCCAATTCACCGAAATTGGCGAAGCGCTAGAAAAATACCTGAAACAAACGCTGCACTATAACACCTACTATATTCACGGCGGCACGGCTCGCAACAAGCGAGAAAAAATGATTGCCGAATTCCAAGATCCTGAAACCGAGCCGTCTGTGTTTATCCTTTCCCTGAAAGCGGGCGGCGTGGGCATCACACTCACTAAAGCCAATCATGTGTTTCACTTTGATCGCTGGTGGAATCCGGCAGTTGAAGACCAGGCAACCGATCGCGCCTTTCGGATTGGGCAAAAAAAGAATGTGTTTGTTCACAAGTTTGTGGCGATTGGCACTTTAGAAGAACGCATCGACCAGATGATTGAAGACAAAAAGAAACTGGCAGGGGCGATCGTTGGAGCCGATGAGTCGTGGCTAACGGAACTAGATAATGACGCATTCAAAAAGTTAATTTCACTCAACCAAAGCGCCATTTTGGAATAGCTGTTTAGGAGGAACGTATGGCTGGATTTAGTCGTACCTGGTGGGGACAAAAGTTTATTGAAGCGCTGGAAGCATTTACCGATTCGGGTCGGTTGAGCCGTGGACGTTCCTACGCGAGTGGCGGCAAGGTGAAAAGCTTTGGCATCAATGATGGAGTCGTGTTAGCCCAAGTGAGAGGGTCGGTGAATCCTTATTTTGGGGTTTACGAAGAACCGCTTTACAGCACCCAGATTGAGATTGAGCCGATCGCCCAGGCAAAGTGGAAAAAGGCGATCGCCCACATTGCCTCTAAAGCCAGCTTTGTCTCTAAGCTGCTGCTGAACGAGATGCCCGACAACATTGAAGAAGCTTTTGCCACATCAGGTTTACACCTTTTGCCACACAGCAAAAAAGACTTCAAGACAAGCTGTTCCTGTCCAGACTACAGCAATCCCTGTAAACATATTGCCGGAGTCTATTACTTAGTCGCCGCAGAACTCGACCGCGACCCGTTCTTGCTATTTGAATTGCGCGGCCTCAATCGAGAAACCCTCAAGACAGAATTAGCCAAATCTCCGTTAGGTATGGCTTTATCGGCTGAATTGACCGCTGAAAAAGCCGCGCCGCGTTCTGCCTCAAGTTATTACACCCAACCTGAAACAGTGGCGTTAGCAAGTGAGATCGATCTAAGAGAGTTTTGGATGGGCGAAAAGAGATTGCCGCAAAACTTTGAAGCGACCCCTCAAACTAACGTTCCGGCGGTGTTAATCAAAAAACAGGGAGACTTTCCCCCGTTTTGGCACAAAGACAGTTCGTTCATTGACCTGATGGAAGAGTTTTATCAGCGCGTTAAAACTAAAAATAAAGATGTTTTGTAACCCTTAATCTTAAACATTGGTTTGCGGTGGAGCAGGCATCTTGCCTGCTTGATCTGGACGGGCAAGATGCCCATCCCACAAGTAGGTTGGTAAAAGTTTCACATTGCGTTATCACCGAGTCCATTACCCATGCCCTCCCCTCGTCTGGAAATCACCTACTGCACTCAATGCCGCTGGCTGCTGCGGGCAGCTTGGATATCACAGGAACTTCTCACCACTTTCACAACAGAACTGGGAGAAGTGGCGCTAGTTCCCGGTACGGGCGGTATTTTTGAGGTGCGGCTGGAGGAAGAGTTAATCTTCTCCCGCAAAGAGCAGGGGCGTTTTCCTGAATCTAAGGAGTTAAAGCAGTTGGTGCGCGATCGCATTGCTCCAGAAAGAGATTTGGGACATAGCGATCGCTCCAAAAACTTATAGTGCTAATCACTCAAATTAGGAAAAAAAGGGAGGCGGGCAAAGTCCGCCTCCCTTTTTTTCCTAACTCGTATGCATACAGCTACAAGTTAAAACCCCATCACCTGAGCAACCGCTTCTACAGTCGGCTCAATTCCAGGCTTAAATTGATTTTGACTATGCTTGATGGCGGTATCAGGATCTTTTAACCCGTTACCCGTTAGCACACAAACCACCGTTGCCCCAGTCGGAACCTGGTCTTTAACCTTCAGCAACCCTGCGACAGAGGCGGCACTGGCGGGTTCACAAAAAATTCCTTCCTGGGAAGCCAGCAGCCGATAGGCATCCAAAATTTCTTCATCCGTAACGGGGTTAAACTGCCCCTGACTGGCTTCCTTCACCGCAACAGCTTTTTGCCAACTTGCCGGATTGCCAATGCGAATGGCAGTGGCCAGCGTTTCGGGATGCTCTACAGGGATTCCGGTGACTAGCGGCGATGCGCCCGCTGCCTGAAAGCCCATCATGCGAGGCAGGCGATCGCACTTTCCTTCCTGGTGATATTGGCAGAATCCCATCCAGTAAGCAGTAATGTTTCCGGCATTGCCGACTGGAATACAAAGCCAGTCGGGGGCACTTCCCAGCGCATCAACAATTTCAAACGCACCCGTCTTCTGCCCTTCCAGACGATAGGGATTGACCGAATTCACTAGCGTCACCGGATAGCTCTCTGCCATTTCTCGAACGATCGCCAGCGCCCGGTCAAAATTTCCTTTAATCGCCAACACCTCTGCCCCGTAGAGCAAGGCTTGAGCGAGCTTACCCAGAGCCACATAGCCATCGGGAATCAGCACAAAGGCCCGCATTCCGCCCCGCCGAGCGTAAGCGGCTGCCGCTGCCGAGGTGTTGCCCGTGCTGGCACAAATGACCGCTTTTGCCCCGGCTTCTTTCGCTTTAGAAATTGCCATCGTCATCCCCCGGTCTTTGAAGCTGCCTGTGGGGTTGAGGCCATCATACTTGACAAAAACCTGCACCTGCCTGCCAATTGCAGTGGCGATCGCCGGGGCAGGAATCAGCGGTGTATTGCCCTCAAGTAACGTCACGACAGGCGTTGATTCGGTAACGGGTAAATAGGGGCGATAGGCTTCAATCAGCCCAGTCCAACGGTTAAGCCCTGTTAGGGTAGTCTTTGACGGAGTAGTCCTAGAAACAGGATCGGAAGGCAAGCTTAGAGTCACAGGAGTCAAGTTAGCTTTAGAAGTTGCAGAAAGAATTGCAGATTCAAGACCGATCTTAAGTTTACCCTGGCAGGCAAATTCTCCGGTATGTAATCTCAGGACTTGTGTTGTGCAAATCTATAAGCGTAATATAAAGCGCTTAGAAAAGTCAGTATTATCCCTGAATTTCAAAGAAAATCCCTACAAATGGCTGAGATGCATCAGCTATTTGTCCAGATCTCATCTCTCGTCCGGTGAAATAAGCTGTATAAGTTAATACTAGAAGTGAAGCAGATGAAACGGAGTACGATCAGAAAATCCTCCAGGAAAGATGCTCTATTTGAGCAATTCCTTGCCCATGTGCCACCCCAAACCGCAGAAACTTTTACCGATGCTCAAGTTGAAGCGCTGAAACAAGCGTGCAGCCAGCTTAATTGGAAAAAACATCCCGTAGACATTCGTTTATCGGTTCCGGTTCTGTTCAATCGCTTCTACTTAGTTATTCTGGCAGGACCAGAACGGCGATCGCGGCAACGCTTGCAGACCGAAGCGCACAGATATCCCGTTTGGACAACCACCAACACGGTTGCGCTAGCAATCGTTTTTTGCCTGCTTCTGCTTTCGACTCTGGGCTTGCAAAAAGCCGTGCTACCGACTCTCACCAAGCTGACAGAGCTTAAGCCCCATGCTACTAATCTGCCCTGGATCGATAGTGAAGCTGAGTGCCACAATACCCTTAGAGTCTGGGAAGACGGAAAGTGCAGAGACTGGACGAACGATCCTAACTTCTAGGTAAAGTAGCTCAGCCAGTTTCCAAACCGACACACCTCATTTTTGACAAATCGACATATTCAATACAATCAAACTTAAACTTCGGGTTACAATACCGAAGTGGTGTGAATGAGTAATAATAACTAGTCAGGTTTTGATGTCAAATCGTTTATCTGAGCTAACAAAATCATCAACTGCCGTCTGCGAACCTAATCCTGCGAGCAGTGATGAGACCGCCAAATTCGCTTCAAGTCGGGTTAACCTGCGTCTGCTAGAGCCTGGTAAGTTACCCTACCGGGATAGCCATCGAGCCGAACTGCTCCATCTTCAGGCAGAAACGGAAGCTCTCCTGAGGCAGCTTCAAATGCTGCAAGAGCAGCGACTTGATTCAAGCCACTCGATTACTAAAGTAGAGAGTGAGAAAGTTGAGGCTCTAAACTAAAGAGCATTTCTACATAAGAGTCAGTCAGGATTCAGTATTTGAACGAAGGTGCTTAGACCCGTTCGCTGAACTTGGCTGACTCTTGTGTGTGAGTCTTTGCTTGTCTGTTCCAGACTTCTTAAAGTCCAACTTTGTTTTCTTAGCCGTACAGCTAGCGTTTGTTGGGAAAGCTTAAATTTCTTGATTCAGGAATTGGCAATTTGATTCAGCAGATTTCTAAGTCAATACGTTCAGTTTTAAACAGTTAAGGTGTTTCAACTTCTTCATGACAGCAACATCAATCAAGTTTGACGATACAGCACAAGCCCCGAATGGCTTCGCTCATTCGACTACCGCAAAAGTTCGGTTAAAAGACATTCTAAAAACTCTGCCTCAGGAATGCTTTCAAAAAAATCCAGTTAAAGCCTGGAGTGCAGTTTTGACTAATGTTGCGATGGTTGGACTGGGGTACGGAGCGATCGCTCTTTTACCCTGGTTTTTGCTTCCCCTAGCCTGGATTTTTACTGGCACTGCATTGACTGGTTTTTTTGTGCTAGCTCACGATTGCGGTCATCGCTCGTTTGCCAAACGCCGCTGGGTGAACGATTTAGTGGGTCATGTGCTAATGATGCCGCTAATTTACCCCTTCCATAGCTGGCGAATTCTACACAATTTTCACCATACTCATACAAATAAGCTAGACGTAGACAACGCTTGGCAGCCGTTTCAACCTGAGTTTTATGACAGCGTTGCGCGTCCGGGTCAGTGGGGCTATGAACTGCTGCGAGGGCGTTTTTGGTGGGTTGCCTCCATCGTTCACTGGCTCGGCTTACACTTTGACCTTTCTCAGTTTGCTGCTAAAGACCAAAATAAGGTAAAGCTTTCTATTGCGGTAGTAGTTGGGTTTGCGGCGATCGCTTTTCCGCTGCTGATTGCTACTACTGGCATTTGGGGATTTATCAAATTCTGGCTGCTGCCCTGGATGGTCTACCACTTCTGGATGAGTACCTTTACTTTGGTGCATCACACCGACCCAGATATTGCTTTCATTGAAGCGTCTGAATGGGATGCGGCTCAGGCTCAGCTAGCAGGAACAGTTCACTGTGATTATCCTCGTTGGGTAGAGTTTCTCTGTCATGACATCAGCGTTCACATTCCCCATCACGTCTCCACTGCGATTCCTTCTTACAATTTGCGGATGGCGCATCAAAGCATAAAGCAAAATTGGGCAGAATATGTGCAAGAACGGCAATTTTCTTGGAATTTGATGCAGGAAATTACTGATCGCTGCCATTTACATCATCCTGAAGCCTGCTACCAATCTTTTAACGAACATCGAAAGAAGAAATAGTCCAAGATTTGGTGAACGTCGCTTGAATCAGTCAGGGACTTAAGGACTTAGGGTTGCTTTAAAGCACACCTTACTTCTTTCCCATCAAAAGATCAGGGAGGCGCCCGCTTAGCGGGCGCTCCCTGATCTTTTTTGCCTAATCTTTAACCAGGAAGGGAGTAAGTCCTTTGTCAGTTTTTCTCGATCATTGGGTTCACAACTCAAAATCAGGGCTATCCTTAGTGAGACGAGGTACAAGTGAAACCTGATAAGACTGGGGTGAAACGTATGAGGAAGGTGGTGCAAACGGTTCTGGGTTTAGCAGGAGTAGCGATTGTTTTGACAGGTTGCGGAGGCAATCAAGTTGCTGAGAATTCCACGTCTGTAGCTCAGCAAGGAGAGGCAACGGTTGCTGTAGAAGGAACTGATGGTCAGACTAGTTCATCTGCTCCCAGTCAAGATGTAGCGGCTTCTCCACCAGCTTTGCCTGTACCGAATCTAATCCCACCGACAACTCCAAGCGATCGCTCCCCACCGTCACGGTCGGGCGAAACGAGCCGTTTGGGGCGATCGCCGATGCGCCAATTGTGCGCCGCAGGGTATCTGTAGCAACTACGCCAGCCAGCCCCGCACCAGCCGCTACAATTGTCCCAAGTCCGGCTCCAAGTCCTCAAATTACCACCGTGCCGCTGCCAAACCAACCGCTTCCGATTCTACCTAGTGTCCCTGTGGAAGCGCCAGGAACAACTGTAGCGGTAAATCCTTCTACTATTCCTGTTTCTCCTTCTGCTTTGCCAACGAGTCTTGCTCAGTCGATTGAAGTTAGCGGTGTAATTGAGGCAGGTGGAATGGTGAGCGCAATCGTTCAGGTTCCGGGTGAGCCGACGAGCCGCTATGTGAATGCAGGTGATTACCTGGCAGATGGTAGTGTACTGGTCAAGCGAATTGACGTTGCAGGAGAGCCTATTGTTATCCTGGAACAGGATGGGATTGAGGTAATCCGGTCGGTCGGAAGTTCTGCAATTGCGGGCGCGCTGTAGCATTTGTAGTTTCTAAGAAAGCTGCTGTGGCAGAGCAAACATACGGGCGTGAAGGTTGATCAGTAGGTATGACGAAGCAAGTTCCAGAACGCAAGGCTAAGAGTGGTGTTTTGCGATCGCCTGAGTCCAGCGAAAACACTCAGCTTAGCTATCAGGGAACCTATACCTGTCCAGTTTGTCGGCATGGACAAATCACCGAACTAACGCTAATGGATGCCTTTGCCTGTAATTTTTGTCGCCATATTTTTACCGCCAATCTAGAAAATCAAACGGTTCAGGTAGTAGATAGCTCTCAGCCAATGTCCTGGCGCTGGATGGGGCGTTCCTGGCAGGTTGCCTATCGGGATGAACTAAACCTAACGCTGGTCATTTGGCTAGTCGGAATCACCATTGCGCTGATGCCTCCGGCTCTAGTCTGGTTTTCTGCCTACACTTTTCCGCCTTTACCAGGAAGTCGTTGGGCCTGGTTTCCGGCAGTTTGGGTGGGGTGTACGCTGATAATTCATTTGCTGCTAGTGGCGTGGCTATTGGCAGAACATTACCAGATTCCGCTCTATGTATCGAGTAAGATTAGGCTGCGATCGCTGCTCAACCGCCGCTAAGCTGGAAACCTACAAAGCAAATTAAAAACTAGCCAAACAGTTTAGCAATCTCCAAGCTAAACCCTGATATTGCATTCTGAGTGCTGACTATACTGCCAGACATGAACCCTAGCAGTTGAGCTGGGGTGGCGATGAGGACCCATTGGCTATCTGGGAAAACCAGCCAAACTTCTAGACAACCAGAACTGAGATATTCCTGAGCTTTGACAAACAGCGCTTCGGCTTCGTCTGCGGGGGATACAATTTCGGCAATCAGTGGAAAACTCTGGGGCAAAACAGCTTCATTTCCGTATTGGGCAACCAGGTCTGGTGGCAGATAGGCAACATCAGGGCGACGAACCTGCTGACTCGTGCGACAAGGTGCTTCGGTATATACCTTTCCTCCCTGCTGGTCAGAGTCAAGATAGCTCCTCCAGTAGTAGCTCAACTTGGATTGAATTTCGCCATGCCTAAGTGTCATTCCTGTAATCTCCACTAGCTCCCCGTTTACCCATTCCATCCGCTCAATAGGGTTTTGGAGGAAGTCAGACAGAGGGATATCTCTAGATAAGGTAGCCGTTACCATAGCAGCCCATCCTCTTTTATGTTCGGTTTCATCTAAGTTAGCAGTGAAAGCTGGCTTTCAGGCGGTTGGTAGCCCAGGTGCTTCCAGGCGGCAGGAGTAGCGATCCGTCCTCTGGGGGTACGTTGGAGGTAGCCGATTTGCAGCAGGTAGGGTTCGTAGACCTCCTCGATGGTTTGGGCATCTTCTCCAGTGGAGGCGGCAAGGGTGTCTAGCCCGACCGGGCCACCTCCAAAGTTTTCGATCATCACAGTTAACATTCGGCGATCGGTCCAGTCGAGTCCGCAGGGGTCTACGTTAAATAGCTCCAGGGCTTCGGCGGCGATCGCTTCACTAATTGCGGCTCCCGTGTTTTTTACCTCAACATAGTCACGCACCCGTTTCAGCAACCGATTGGCAATGCGGGGAGTGCCTCTGGCGCGACGAGCGATTTCTGTTGCACCATCTGGGTCGATTGGGGTTTTGAGAATTTCGGCGGTGCGTTGCACAATCAGGGTGAGTTCGTCTAATTCGTAGAAGCGCAAACGTTGAACTAGACCGAAGCGATCGCGCAACGGTGAAGTTAGTGCCCCACGCGAGTCGTCGCGCCAACTAGCGTAAACTTTTGCAGAGGCAGACTGCGTGTTCGGGCGCTTTGCCCTTTACCAATGGTGATATCAATGCGAAAGTCCTCCATCGCCGGATAGAGGATTTCCTCAGTCATTCTAGGCAAGCGATGAATTTCGTCAATAAACAAAATGTCACCTGGCTGAAGATTGACCAGCAGCCCCACAATGTCACGGGGACGTTCCAGTGCTGGAGCAGTGGTAATTTTGCAGCCAACACCCATCTCTGCCGCCAAAATCAGCGACATCGTTGTTTTTCCTAGTCCCGGTGGGCCGTAGAGTAACAGGTGATCTAGAGTTTCCTTACGGGCTTGCGCGGCTCGAATGGCAATATCCAGTACTTCCTTTAGCGCCTTTTGCCCAATGTAGTCTGCTAGTTTTTGAGGGCGCAGGCTTTCCTCCTGTTTTCCCGACTCGTCCCCATCAACCTCCGGCTTTAGCAGGGTATTTGCCGTTTCTAGTGGTTCCGTTCTGTTTGGGCGACGGTTGGATTCAGGCTGCTTGGAGGAAATAATTGCCATAACATATCAACGGGATAGATATTGCTCATCCAAATATTATTTACATAGATTGAAGACAGGCAAACATTACCCATCATATGAACTATTCTGCAATACAAACGAACGTACTACTATTGTACTATCAATATAGCAGTCTTAAATCAGTTGTAAGAAGAGTAGGTTGTGAGAGGCGCACCCCGGAGGGGTGCGCCTCTCACAATCCATTTAGGATGGCTATATTTCATACACACAAATGCAACTTTTCTAGGGCTACTGTGGGATGGGCATCTTGCCCGTTCAAGGTGAACAACTAGATCCTGCTCCACCCTTTACCAGAGCAACACCTTACCGTTTGCGTGCTAAACGTGTCGGTATTCTCCCAGCAACGGCAATTTCATGCGGTTTGAGATCGTGAGAGTGTGACTTGCCTGCTATCGGCAGAGACACCTTCGACTTATTTACCTGCTCCAAAATAAATTTGCGATCTACTGAGTCTAGATAGACAAAACCCTGAACGATTAGCAGTATTTTGTATGGAAAAAGATTCTCGCTGCACGTAACTGACATAACCTTCGCCTTCACCAGCATTAACGTCATAGGTGAAAGCGCTTTGCCCCTCGTTAAACTGATTGTTGAGATAAAAGATAAAGTCAAATGGGGCATACTTCAGCCCCAATAGCTTACCATCCTTAAATTGCAAAGCAGGTGACTCAGGAAATCTAACATCATCTGATTCACTATATTTGTTGTTGAGGAAGTTGAAGGAAATCTTTAGCCCTTGAACAGGTCTAATAGTTTCAAATCCTTGCCCAGAGAGGACACAGGCGTTATAGCTAAAGAACCCTTCAAAAGTTTTACCAGCTAATAGTCCGGAACTGAGTTGTATCTTGAAATCGTAGGTAGTCGCACCCCATTCCCTGTTGGCATTAATAGAAGCGGTTTTTGAAGATGGTTTGGCGATCGCCACTGTCAATTTTGGGTTGAGGTTAGTACTCATTTTTACCGGATATTGCTCTACGCGATTAAGTATGAATTGCAACTGCAACTTGCTGGCAGCTCTTATCGAGGCACGCTGTATGGTAAGAACCTAAAGCAAGCTAATCAGATAGGCACTCTAATAAAAGCGTATTTGATGGTAGGGCATTAGGCTACAGGCTTAATACGGACTTGGACAAATGATACATAAGCTGTTTAAGTAGTTGCACCAGTATCTTCAGGAGTGCTGATGGTAAAAATGTCTGGAACAGCCGATAGTCCCTTGTAGGCAAGAATTTCCTTAGCAGGTTTGCGATCGCCATTACAAGCAATTCGCCGAGGGGCATCTAGCAACTGAATAGAAAAGCCGAGGCTATTGTATAGATCAATAATTCGATCTGTCGCCTGATTGGAGGCAACAACGGGGCCATTGTGATGCTGTAACCATTCCGCTAGTCGAATCTGGTCTTGCCACTTAAAGTCGTTTGCACTGTATTTGGTGAACTCTACATCATAGGGCGGGTCAGCATAAACGAAGTCATCGGAGTGAGTTGGCAACTTTGTGAAATCCATTGAGACAAACTCAAAGTTCTTCAAAGCGTTGGTGTAGGACAAAAAATCTTCAACGTAGTGAATGGTTTTGTATCGACCAAAAGGAACGTTAAACTGATTGCTGTTATTAAACCGACATAGCCCGTTATATCCGGTACGATTCATAAAATAGAACAGCTTGGCTGCGTCCAAGCTGTCTGCCTGCTCATTACGAACTAATTCATTGAATCTTTGCCGACAAAAATAGTAATAGTCAGAATTATTCCTCAAAGGGATATCGATCAGCAGTCCTTTTTGCAGCCAGCGGTAGAAGTTGATTAAATGCGAGTTTAAATCATTGAGTAAAGCTGACTCAGGCTGTAGCCCCAGCGCAACAGCCATCCCTCCTACAAAGGGTTCTACTAACCTGAAGCTGGAATGCGATCGCCAAATCTCCCTTAAGACTGGCACCAACCAGCGCTTCCCACCGGCCCATTTAAGAGGAGGACTCAAAACTTCATCTCTGGCTAACAAAGCTTGAGCCACAGGTTTTCCTCACATCAAAAAACACAATTGCTGGAAAGATCTGCGAAGCGTCAAACATTTTTGTAATAGTTTTGTCGTTCTTCGTTAGCTCGATGCTAGCTTTCTTTAAACATTATTAATCTAGCTTACTCGCTGATCTCAAGCAATCCCATGCCGTAGAAATAGCTACTTATAACTCGCTTTCAGAAATCAACAATTTCAGCAGAGGTGGAAACAGAAACGCTTGATGTTGCGGTAGTAGATAAACTGTCACTCCACATCTAGTTTTATATCTGTTCTACATCGCTGACAATCTGCAACTTTAAGTTGGCAAGACCAGATTGAGATTTTAGAATACCAATACGAATTGCTTAGCACTGGTGAAAATCTTCAAATGGGAGGGGGGGCGATCGCCTTTTCAACTCATTCACTTTGTAGCTGATCGATCGTTGTTACAGTCCCAAAGTTCGCAGCAGGAGAGAGTTACGCACGATCTAGCCTAATCAGGCATCAGCTTATCGACATATTTCTTGACCTACATAAGCCACGCTATCTCCACTAAGGAAGATGCATTGCTCCATTCTCTCCTGAGAGGTTAGAAGCAGAGATCAGGAGGTTAAGTTCACAAAATGTCACCGTTTTCATTGGTTTTTATTGCCGTCTTAGGAGTTGCATTTCTCTTATTTCTTGTAATTAAAGTTCGACTTCAAGCATTTGTTGCGCTACTGTTATCCAGTTTTCTGATTGCGTTACTAGCCAGGGTTCCGCTGCAAGATATTGCAGGTGTGATTCAAGAAGGAATGGCTAACACAATGGGCTATATCGCCATTGTGGTAGGTCTGGGTACGATGTTCGGCGAAATGTTGCGAATTACAGGAGGTGCAGAACGACTGGCAGAAACATTAGTCGGCAGTTTTGGTAAAGAACGCGCTCAGTGGGCACTGGCACTGACAGGATTAATCGTAGCGATTCCCGTTTTCTTTGATGTAGGTTTAATTATTCTGATTCCGCTTGTCTACAGTCTGGCGCAGCGAACAGGGCGATCGCTGCTATATTATGCATTACCCTTAGCAGCAGGGTTAGCGATTGCTCACAGCTATATTCCGCCAACGCCGGGTCCAGTTGCGGTGGCTTCGCTGATTGGAGCTGATTTGGGTTGGGTAATTTTGTTTGGGGCGATCGCTGGAGTTCCTGCCGTAATTGTCGGCGGAATTTTCTTTAGCAAATACATTGCTGGACAAATTCATGTCGAAGTGCCTCAATACATGATGCTAGAAAATCAAACTCAACAAACTGAAGATGATTTTTCTAGAGTGTCAAAAGAGCCACCCAGTTTTGGAATAATTATTTCAATTATTGCAATTCCGCTCGTGTTGATTTTGCTTAACACTATTGCTGGAGTTGTGCTGCCCGAAGATAATTTTTTGCGTAACCTATTGGTATTTTTGGGACATCCGTTTAGTGCTTTGTTAATTGCGGTACTGCTAGCCTTTTACTTCTTAGGAATTCGACACGGATATTCTCGTGCCCAAATCCAAGATATCGCGACCCGTTCTTTAGAACCTGTTGGTTTAATCATTCTAGTGACGGGTGCAGGTGGCGTTTTGGGGAGAGTCTTAGTTGAAAGTGGAATTGGCGATGCTCTCGCCGAACTGATGGCCGCATCCAATTTGCCAATTATTCTTCTAGCTTTCCTAATTGCGACAGCAGTACGGGTTTCTCAGGGTTCTGCAACCGTCTCAATGGTGACAGCAGCAGGCATCATGGCTCCAGTTGTTGAGTCAGGCAACTTTTCTGCCCCTCTGGTAGGGTTGATTACAATTGCGATCGCCTCTGGAGCTACTGTACTTTCCCACGTCAACGACTCTGGTTTTTGGCTAGTTAACCGCTACCTCGGCATGACCGAAGCAGACACCCTAAAATCTTGGACTGTCCTGGAAACAATTCTGGGCGTAGTCGGCTTTTTAGTCGTGTTTATAATTAGCTTCTTTGTCTAGTTCGTCCAATAGTAATGAGTAATGAGTAATGAGTAAAACTTCGATTACCCATTACTCATTACCTTCTCTATAAAATCAAAAATCAGATTCTATGAATTCAGCTTACTTTATCGGTGTTGATGTAGGCACAACCAGTACTAAAGCAATTGTTTTTTCTGCTTCAGGTGCAAGTAAGGGCATTGGTAATCAAGGATATCCTTTGCTAACTCCCCATCCATCTTGGGCAGAGCAAGAGCCGGAAGCTATTTTCACTGCTGTTATTGCTGCGGTGCGGGATGCCATTAACCAGTCTCGGATTTCAGCGTCAGAAGTGTCAGCGGTTGGGTTTAGTGCAGCGACCCATAGCTTGATTGCAGTAGACCCCAAAGGCTATCCGCTGACTCACAGTATTATTTGGGCAGACAATCGAAGTGCTCCTCAGTCTAAGCGTCTGAAAGATAGCGGAAAAGGATACGAACTTTATCAGCGTACGGGCGCACCGACTCATCCTACTTCTTTAGTGACGAAGCTGCTGTGGATGCAGGAACACGATCCGGAGACGTTCAGCAAAGCTGCCAAGTTTGTCTCTCTTAAAGAGTACGTTCTCCATCAACTCTTCGATGAATATGTGGTGGACTACTCTATTGCTTCTGCAACAGGACTGTTTAATCCTGAACAGCTAGATTGGGATGAAGAAGCGCTAGCGATCGCAGGGTTAAAGCGATCGCAGCTAAGTCAACTTGTGCCGACTACTCACATACTACGAGGTCTCAAACCCCGTTACGCAGAAGCAATGGGTTTAGCGATTGATACTCCGGTGGTAGTAGGTGCAAATGACGGAGCGCTAGCAAACCTGGGTGTCGGAGCAATTACCCCAGAACAGATAGCAATCACGATTGGTACAAGTGCTGCGGTGCGAACTGTTGCTCACGAACCGCTGATCGATTCAAAAGAACGTACTTTTTGCTACGCACTCACTAAGAACCATTGGGTAATTGGTGGCCCGTCAAACAATGGTGGAATCGTGTTGCGCTGGCTGCGAGATCAATTCTGCCAGGCAGAAGTAGTGCAGGCGAGACAGCTAGGAGTTGATCCTTATGAACTGATGATTCAGTCCGCTGCAACTGTTTCTGCCGGAGCGGAAGGATTGATCTTTTTACCCTTTTTGTCAGGCGAACGAGCGCCTTGCTGGAATGCCAGTGCAAGAGGTTCATTTTTTGGATTAGGACTTCACCATCAGCGATCGCACCTGATTCGAGCGGTTTTGGAAGGCGTACTGTTTAGCGTCTACAGCATCTACTTGGCGCTGCAAAATCTGGCAGGCTCAGCACAGGTAATTCGGGCATCGGGCGGCTTTGCTCGGTCAAAGGTCTGGAGACAGATGATGGCTGATTTGTTTCAAGCAGAAGTTTTAGTTCCAGAAGTGTACGAAGGCAGCAGTTTTGGTGCGGCGGTGCTGGCTATGTATGCGATCAACTTCATGAAGAACCTTGAGGAGGTTCAGCCGCTAATTCGTATCACTTACCGTCATCAGCCCAATACTCGCCATGCATCTACATACCATGAGCTGTTTGAAATTTACGAAGGCCTTTACCAAAACACAGTTGAGGAAGCCGCTCGTTTAGCTGCTTATCAGGTGAAGTAGCTGCAAATTTAGTATGCTTTTGCCAGTTCAAAATTCTAATTCGCAATCGTAAAGTTCAGGGAAATTACGGTTCCTCAAATCATCTGACTCCAAAGGAGTTTTGCTCAACAAGACAGGTAGTTAAAGTCTCCGTAATTTCAACTATTTCTGGTGTTCGGGTACCAAAAAATACCTACTATTTTTCACCAAATTCTTATCCAAACTTTGTCCAGGTTTATTTAGTTTAGCGACTGCTCTACCTAGACTAGAAAGTAAGCAGTAGCAAAAGCTATTTGATCAAACGTATGAGAGGTCGCTTTTGCATACTTGCTGAATCGCCCTCATTCTTCCGCTCGTCAAAGTCGCGAGACAGAACATGATTCGCCCCATAATCGTACCTCGCGGCTAAAACCTATCAACACAACTTTGGATAAATTTTGGAGACATCCAGCATGGTAAAGGCTCTTACGCGAGTTTTATTGGGAACCGTTGCGTGCCTGAGTGTAGGGGCGATCGCCAGCCCATCTCACGCAGCAATACTCAACCCCCAAAACATCACTTTCGATACGTCTAACTACAAAACTTACACAGGTGGATCTAACGGCACTTTTTCCGTCAATAATTCCAGTGCGGCTGTAGCAGCATTACAAGACACTGACCCTACCTCCAACGTAGAACTGTGGCAGTCCACTGAAAACCCCACTGCTAACGTTGGTTTCAGCGGTACGCTTAGCAACTACACCGTAACTGTGCAAAGCGTTACAGCCGCTGACTGGGCGGCGTTTGGCAATCAATGGGTGAATGACTTCATCGCCTCAAATAGCCAAATGAGTAGTCTCTGGTCAACCTTGAACCCTAATCTCAGGGCAATGGCACAATCCTCCATCATTACATCTGGTTTACCCAGTTCTGGTGATCCCAACGTAGGTTCACTCACCTTAGACAGTAACACAGGAGAGCTAAAGCTAGACCTAATTGGACACTTTGACCTGAGATCCAGAATCTTAGCAAAACAGTATACTACTGGAAACACAACCTGGGATTCTATTTTGCTTAACCTTACAAAGGCAACTCAAGGTCCAGTTCAAGCGAGTGAAATTGCCAAAGTAACGATCGGAAATAACACCTACTACGCTTACAGTTTCAACGCAGCTTTGACTGGAGTTGCTACCAACGATGGCAGCGAGTCTTACACCGGTCGCTACTCCTGGACAAAGACATTGGCAGTCACACCTCCCCCTGAATCTACACCTGAACCTTCTTCCGTCGTAGGATCTATCCTTGCTGCGGGGTCTCTCGTAGCCTTGCGGAAGCTCAAACTCAAAGCGTAGAGAGATTTTACTTCTTTCTACTAAAAGATTAAGGATGCACCCCTGATCTTTTAGTACCTGATCGTCAACCGGGAAGAGAGTAAACTAGTCGTTGGTTCGCAGACAGCAATCAAAATTGCTCCTCTGATAGGTTCACCTGCGCTTGCTGCTGACCAGTTTTCTATTGTTGCTTGAGCATGAGACAAATCTTGTTGAGGATATAGCTGTGTTCGTATGGGTTAAGGCAGAAGAGGTGGGGCTTTGTCTTACCTCTTCTGCCTTAACCTGTATGATTAGCACTGTAGCGCTGTCTGAGCAGATCGAGGAATGCATAGGCGGCGGGAGTTAACAGAGCGTCTACTAAGACAGCTACGCAAATAATTCGGTGTGCTGGAATAGGCAACTGATAGACCTGCACTCCTGCCGGAATAGGTTCGGTGGCTAGCTTTGGGCTGAGAGCAGCCCCCAATCCCTTCGCAACCATATTTGTGATGGTAGCATCAGAGCGGATTTGATAGGTTGGACGCAGCTTCACTCCATATTTCTCACAGTGAGCGTACATCATCGCATCACAACTATCTCCGTCGGGAGCCATAATCAAGGGATAAGTCGTTAATTCTTCCCAGGCGAGGTGAGTTCCTTGAAGCTTAAAGTTAGGGGGAAATAGGGCAACTATTTCGTCTCTCATGAGTTCCCATGTTTTAAATTCATGGCTCTGAGGAAAGTATGTGATTCCGATATCTGCTCTTCCTTTACGCAGGTCTTCTTCAACATCAGGGCGGTCGTCGTAGTCGGAAATGCTGATGGCGATCGCCGGATATAATCGACAAAATTCAGCAATTATGTCAGGCAAAATGTGAGTAGCGGCGCTGCGAAAGGAGGATATTCGCACATGACCACCGCTCAGACCTCGCGCCAGATTTGCCTGCTTAAATATGTCATCCAGCAAATATTTGACCTGGCGGGCGCGGTCTACAATTTGTTCTCCAACGGGCGTGAGTTGTGCCCCATAGCGGCCGCGTGAAAGCAAGATTACGCCTAACTCCTGTTCTAAGGTGGCGATCGCATAGCTGACTGCTGACTGCGACATCTGTAGCTGCAAAGCCGCCTCACTAAAGCTGCCGCAATCAGCGATCGCAATTAAAACTTGCAGTTGAAACAGCTTAAGCTGATTTTGACGGTCGTATCCCATAGAAATTACCCAACCATTGCTCAAATTGTCGCAGAGATGAGCATTAGAAAAAAACCTAACCTATCTAATTCACTGATGGATAGGATTCAATTTACATTTTGCTGATACTAAAAGCAGGAAGTAAGGTATCTCAAGCAACTGGTTTTAGCTCAGGAGAACTAGCAAATGAAACCTCTGGTTCCTCGGCTGGATGTCAGTAGCTAAAACTCATTATTCCTGAGTTCCCAAAACGATCAATTGATGATGACAGCATCTAAAGCATTGCACAGCAGAGGTGTCCTACTGCTTTTAATTACAACATTAGTTTGGGGAACATCTTTTCCGTTGCTCAAACAAATGATGGGCAGCCTTTCTCCTTCGGTGATTCTTGCTGCCCGTTTTGGAGTAGCAGCGATCGCCTTTCTTCCCTGGCTGCGTCAATTGAACATGGGTTTAATTCGAGATGGGGCATTGTTAGGACTCATTTATTTTACTGAATGTACCTTTGCCCTGATTGGGTTGGAAACTATTTCTGCTAGCCGTTCTGCTTTTGTGGTGAGTTTAAATGTGATTCTAGTGCCGATTCTTGCCTCGCTGTTGGGGCGACGGTTGCCGAGTCGAATTTTGGTTTCGGCTGGAGTGCGATCGCAGGCATTGGCATTCTGTCTTGGGAAGGCGGTAGTTTAAATCGGGGAGATTTTCTCACTTTTGGCTGTGCCGTTGGAATTGCCGTTTACATTTTGCTGCTGGAGTGGATTACGCCACGCCATCCTACTCCACCTCTAGTAGCCGTTCAGCTTTCAGTCATGGCGCTGTTAAGTGGAACATGGGCATTGCCGCAGTTAGCTACACAAGCAGGAGAAATTGTAAATCACTTTGGCGTATTGTTCTACCTCGGACTGGTGGTGACAGCTACCCCAATTTGGACTCAGACCTTAGCTCAGCGGTGGATTTCATCCTATGAAGCGGCTCTACTTTACACCCTTGAACCTGTGTTTGCTGCTGTTTTTTCCTTTTGGCTGCTGGGAGAATCGTTAGGAGTGAGAGGATTCTTGGGGGCAGGATTTATCCTAATTGCCACTATTTTCAGCCAAAGCCAGCCTAAGTTGCGCTAAGTTGAGAGCGTGCAGATTTTGCGATGTGCTATGAAATTACCTGCTGGCCCGCGAACCCCTCAATCGCTTAGAATGCTTCGCTCTATTTTCTATCCTTCAGAAACGCTAGAAGCTTATGCCCAAGCTTACGGCGATATGTTTACCCTGGGTTCACCCAGCGGTTCGCCGATGGTAGTGTGCAGTAATCCAAAGTACGTTCAGAAAATATTCTCTAACCCAGGGCAGTTTGATTCTGGTAGTGGCAACCTGCTGCTGCGGTTTTTGTTAGGAAACCAGTCGCTCATTTTGCTGGATGGCGATCGCCACCAGCGGCAGCGGCAGCTTCTCACTCCTCCGTTTCATGGGGAAAGGATGCGGGCTTACGGGGAACTCATTTGGGAGATTACAGAACAAGTCATTGCTCAATGGAAACTTGACCAGCCTTTTGTTATTCGGATGCCCATGCAGGCTATCACGCTACAGGTGATTTTGCGAGCGGTGTTTGGGCTGGCGGAAGGAGAGCGATTTGAACGGCTCAAGCTACTTTTAACAGAATTGCTAGAATCCATCAGTTCACCCCTGAGTGCCAGCCTGCTGTTTTTTCCACTGTTGCGGCAAGACCTGGGTGCGTGGAGTCCCTGGGGCAGATTCTTGCGGCTCAAACAGCAGGTAACAAAACTGCTCTACGCCGAAATTCGAGAGCGGCGAGAACAGCTTGACTCCTCACGCACAGATATTCTCTCCCTGCTGCTGTCAGCACGGGATGAGGACGGTCAACCGATGAGTGATGAGGAACTACATGATGAGTTAATGACCCTGTTGGTTGCAGGGCATGAGACAACAGCTTCAGCGCTAAGTTGGGCACTGTACTGGGTGTTCACTCAACCAGATGTGCGAAATAAACTGCTGCAAGAGTTAGATACTTTGGGGAATGAGAAGAATCCAGCGGCGATCGCTCAACTCCCTTACTTAAATGCAGTTTGCCAGGAAACGCTGCGGCTCTACCCGATCGCCATGTTTGCCTTTCCGCGTATTGTCAAAACCCCATTAGCCTGGGAAGAGTATGAGTTTGAGCCAGGAATTTGGCTGGTTCCCTGCATTTACCTACTGCATCAGCGCCCTGATGTCTATCCAGAACCGAAACAGTTCAAGCCAGAGCGGTTTCTAGAGCGGCAGTTTTCCTCCTTTGAATATTTACCTTTTGGTGGCAGTAACCGTCGCTGTATTGGGCTGGCGTTTGCACAGTTTGAGATGAAACTGGTGTTGGCGGCGATCGCCCAACAGTATGAGATGGCGATCGCCAATCAGCGCCCCATTCGCCCTGTGCGTCGCGGACTCACCCTGGCACCGCCCGCAAACCTCAAGATGGTAGTGACTCATCAACGGCAACAGGTACAAAACCTGACGACAGTTTTATAGAATAACTAACAGCCATCCGCAGAGGCAAGGTCTGCAACTTCTTGAAGAAGTCGCAGACCTAGTGCTATTTCACTTAACTCATCAATATAGCGCTCCGCGCTTGGATAACTAACGGTTGTTTTGTGAGAGCCGCGCGGAGCGCGGCTCTCACAAAACAACCTGTACTACACGCAATTGAGAATTGCTACATCATTGAAAAGAGCTTTTAATTTACTGGTGCCA
>JAAUQZ010000079.1 GCA_012033355.1 Leptolyngbyaceae cyanobacterium RM1_406_9
TATGAGAGAGGCAGTATTCAAGGCATCAGACCTACTGAGTTGAGTGTGAGGCAACATAGACAGGGGTAGTGCCAGGGATGTGAGTAGCCCTATTTGGTAATGTGCTTCCTCAAAAAAATCATAGTGGCTAGTCTATGAATTTCGACTTGTGAATTTCAGTCAGGGTTTGAGTAATTGTAAGACACCAGAATCATAGTTCTCCAGAAAAAGAATGGGCAATGAGCGATCGCCCATTGCCCAGTAAACCTATACCAGATGTTGTGAGCTTATACCGTCACAGCGTACTCACTCAGGCAGTAAAGCTGTTTCCGTCAGTACGCCGTACTGCAATCACAGCGGGTTTCGGCGGATCATTTGCTGCCTTGCCGGGCCAGTTAGAGCCAAGTGGCACTTCACGAGACTGCATGAATTCCTGTCCGTCAGTGGTCTTCATGGCGTACTCACGGATTTCAGATGCCATTTCTTGACGCATTCCGTTTCGCTCACCGGGATGCTGAACTGCCAGGAAGAGCGTCTGCTGGTCTTGACTGAGGTAGGGCCCAGTTGTTTCACACTCCATTGGGCCATAGCCAAACAGGTAGGCTTTACCTGCATTAGGGCCAGAGGTGGGAATAAACCAGACGGAGTTGTTGCCGTAGATACCCAGTGTATCGGTTTGCTTGATTGGGTTGCCGTCTGCATCCACTCGGCTGGGTACCGCTTTGTTGTGGCTGCTGGTAGACATATCCGTCACCATCCAGAGGTTGCCGTCTGCATCCACCTCAATGTTGTCGGGGTTGGAGAAGCCCAAGCCACCATCGGCAGGTTCACCACCTAAAGAAATCATCTCCCAGTTGAAAGTCATTGCGGCAGGGTCATTTCCCGATTCCTCTAGCTTCATGATGAAGCCATACTCATACTCGGTTTCGCCGTTGGGGCCAACAAAGATGCGGGCATCAGGTCCGCCATCTCCACCGGGAGTGCCAGAGGTAAAGGCAATGTAAAGCGTACCTGTATTGCGATCGACAATGGTATCTTCTGGACGAGCCGTCGTGGTTGCGCCAGCCGCATTGGCAGCATAGTGAGCGTCAATCAAAATTGCGCCCTGCTTTTCTTCATCGGTTCCTTCGTAAAGGTCGCTGAGGGTGCTGTACTGCTGCTTAAACTGGGCCACTGCCTCGTCACTTTCTGCGGTAAAGATACCGCCATCAGGACGGAGCGGCAAGTCGAGTTGTCCACCTGCAATGTTGCTGGGCAGGTCGGGGTTGATGGCGGTGCTAGGTTCTAGCGCGATCCAGCTACCTGTGCCGTCGGGGTTAAACTTAGCAGCGTAGAGCATTCCGTCAGACAGCAGTTGAGAGTTGGCTTTGTCTTGAGGGTCGCTGACTGTGCCGCTGCTGACAAACTTGTAGACGTGACCACCCCGGCGATCGCATCCCGAATAAAAAGCCAAACGGCTTCCTGCGACTGCTCGAATTCCAACTGCCTCATGGCGGTAGCGTCCCAACCAGGTGTGCTTAACGCCGTAGTCGGTAGGATTGGCTGGGTCAACCTCAACCATCCAGCCGTACTTGTTGCCTGCTAAACCCAGGGGGTTGCCGCGACCGTCCACATCGCTGTCTGTAATAATGAATAGCTTCTCAGATGGGCTTAAAGACGAACCATCTGCCATCACAGGCTCAGGTACCTGATCCTGGAAGTTTTCCTCAGCGCTGAAAACGGTTCCCCAGGGGGTGGTTCCGCCTGCACAGTTTTGGAATGAACCAATGATTTGGCTACCCAATCCATCGTCGTACCCCATCTTGTTTGCCTTCTCAAATATGGCAATAGAAGGGCCCGTTGCTCTGAGATAGCGACCGTCTTCCAAGCCAGAGATGCCTGTAATGCGGCGATCGGCTTCAGAGTAAGTGCGCTCCCATGCGCCGTCTGCGTTGCGACGAATAGAAATTACGCCAATTCCCTGGTCAATCAAACCTTCTTTGGAAATTTCAATGATTTGCGCTTTGAGCGGATCGCTATCTGGCAAGGCAAAAGCGTCGAGTTCGCCCTCGGTAGCGGCTGCGGCTGCCATAACCTCCTCAAACGGCAAAGAGCGACCAATTACCATTGGATAAGTTTGCATCCAGGCTTTGCCGCTGATGTACTCAAAATTGACAGTCAAAAACCCTTCGTTGGGCGCAGTTTCAACGAAAGAGAGGTAGTCATTGTTGTAGCCAAAGCGGGAATCTCCAACCTCATCACCCCAGGCTGCAACTACGTCATAGGTGAAGCCTTCTGGTACTACCATGTCATCGACGACCTGGTAGCTCCCGTATTGGCTAGGTTGGTCGGAGGGCAAAATTCCAGTGTATTCCAGCGGTACTGGCCCTGAAACAGGAGTAAAAGTTAATCCATCCACAGTGCTGGCGTTTGCTGCTCCAGCCTGGAATGGCATGGAAAACCTTTGCCCTACCTGAGCAATCGGTCCGAGGGCGATCGAGCCAGCACTCGCGCCCAAGAACATGAGAAAGTGTCGGCGTTTAAGAGTCATACGGTGTGTTCTCTCTACAGGATCTCTACCTAAACCAGTACCGATGCCTTTTCTCAAACAGTTCGGTATCTTAAGAGGCATCGGTTATCAAAGTACCTATGATGAGAAACTTTACATAAGTTGATTTAAGAAATGGTGATCGCAGGATTAAGGACAGAGCTTTAATCCGGTAGACAATCTGTAAATTTTTGTCCTGCCAGTTTAAAAAAAAGAAGCTACGGATAGGAGGTGCTTGCCTTTCTGAAAGCGGTGTTGATTTTACCAAGACTGACGCATTCTCGTGTGGGATGAGGGGCTTAAGCTCTTTGTTGGCGTGGCGATCGCTACAAACTCTGGAATGGGTATCTCACCCGCCCGAACGGGCAAGATGCCCATTCCACAACAGGTGCAGTGATACGCTCGTTGTCAAGTTCCCGCTTGGTAATGAGTCCGGCGAGGGAAGACAGGATACTTCCCAAAAATCTTAAAGGAAATTGAATGAAAAAGGGGCACCGTTTAGTGCCCCTTCCCCATGATTTGAACTGGTGCAGAGTCGCCGCTTAATTTTAGGGTAATGCTTTGGCTTGCAGTTAGCGCTTCAGCGCTAAAGCACTGACTACCAACCCTAATTTTTAGCTGTGGCGCAGCACTAGCTAATAAGAATTAAAGCTGTGGAACGTACTGCTCTTTCTCAGGAACCTCGGCGTACTCCGCTACAATCTGGCGGAACTCTTCGCCGTCGATAGTTTCCTTCTCGATTAGCAGGTCTACCAGGCGATCGATCACTGCGCGGTTGTCGCGGATGATGCGACGGGCATCGTCATAACAATGCTCTACGATCGCCCTGACCTGAGCATCAATTCGGGCGGCGATTTCGTCAGAATATTCTGAGCGAGACATCCAGTCACGACCGAGGAAGACTTCTCCCTGCTGGCTTTCCAGAGAAAGTGGGCCGAGGTCAGACATCCCAAAGCGAGTCACCATTGCCTTGCCATGTTTGTCACCTGCTGCAAGTCATTGCCTGCACCTGTGGTGACTTCAGCATCGCCAAAAATTACGTGTTCAGCCGCTCTTCCGCCCAGTGCTCCGGTGATTCTTGCCATCAGTTGAGAGCGAGAAATTAAGCCCTGCTCCTCATTAGGGGTAAACCAGGTTAGACCTTGAGCCTGACCACGAGGAATGAGCGTCACTTTCTGTACCGGATCGTGTGCTTTGAGCAGCGTCCCGACGATCGCATGACCTAACTCGTGATAAGCGATCAGTCGCTTGCTCTTGCTGTCCACTAGCGGTGTTCCTTCCATGCCTGCGACAACGCGATCTACCGCATCGTCGATTTCTAACATGGTGATTGCTTCCTTGCGGCGACGGGCAGTGAGAATTGCCGCTTCGTTGAGCAGGTTTGCAAGATCGGCTCCGGTAAATCCGGGGGTGCGACGGGCGATCGCCTCCAGGGAAACTTCCTGAGCAATCTTCTTATTCCGCGCATGAACTTCCAGCACTTCCAGACGACCCTTGATATCGGGTGGATCGACAGACACCTGACGGTCAAAGCGGCCGGGACGTAGCAGCGCCGAGTCGAGCACATCAGGACGGTTAGTTGCGGCGATGATGATGATTCCCGTGTTGCCCTCAAAGCCATCCATCTCGGTGAGCAACTGGTTGAGGGTTTGCTCTCGCTCGTCGTTGCCGCCGCCGATGCCAGCGCCCCGCTGCCGTCCAACTGCGTCAATCTCGTCGATGAAGATGATGCAAGGCGCGTTTTCCTTTGCTTTTTTGAACAGGTCCCGCACTCGTGAAGCCCCCACCCCGACAAACATTTCTACAAACTCAGACCCAGAGATGCTGAAGAAGGGAACTCCCGCCTCTCCGGCGATCGCCTTTGCCAGGAGGGTTTTACCAGTTCCGGGAGGACCGACGAGCAATACGCCTTTAGGGATTTTCGCGCCGACTGCGGTAAAGCGTTCTGGCTTTTTCAGGAAGGTAACGACTTCCTGGAGTTCTTCTTTGGCTTCTTCGATGCCTGCTACGTCGTCAAACATCACGCCCGTCTTGGCTTCCATTTGGAATCGAGCTTTAGACTTGCCAAAGTTCATTGCCTGCCCCGGACCTCCCGGAACGTTGCTGGAACGGCGGAATAAGAAAAATAGACCACCGATGAGCAGCACAGGGAAGATCAAATTGCCCAACAAACCCCAAATTGCGCCATCGTTGCGAGGCGGATGAGAGTCAAAGCTGATGCCTTCACTTCTCAAACGAGCCACGAGGTCGGGTGCGTTTCCAGGCAAATCAACCCGCAACCGCTGCATTCGATTATCGAGCTCAGGATCGACCGCTTCCACAATCGCCGTCCGTCCGCCTTCATACAGGTCAACGCTGGTGACGCGATCGGCCGCCAAATATTCCAGAAAACGACCATAGGTCATGCGGGTGCTAGCGGTGTTTCTGCTCATATCCGCTGCGGCGGGAGAGAACGCACCTTGCCAGAAAAAGAACCCGATGACGAGGGCTGGCAATGTCCAGAGAAGAATGACTCTCCAGGAAAGTTTCATAGCTCAATTAGCCTCTATATACAAATAAAGTAGTCAAAATCTGTTGCAGACAGAGGGTTACTGCCTGGATAGAGTTTTTGAACAAATACGATGTCGCTAACCTCAGTCTAATCGCTAACTCAACCCGTGATGAAATGCGGGCTTTGGAGTTAGCAGCTAAACATATCAAATATTTCTGAGAGCGAATCTTAACTAAATTTAACCTAATTAGAGGAATTAGAGCAACCGATGGGATTTATCCGCCTGGAGAGCGGCAGAGTAAACCAAAAAGTACTGCCACTTCCGAGGCTACTGTTAACTCCGATTTTGCCGCCGTGAGCGAGAATAATTTGCCGACAGACATAAAGCCCTAGACCTAAACCAGGGACATAGCGCGATCGCGCTTCTCGTGCGTAGAGTTCAAACACATAGGGGCACTGCTCAGATTTGATTCCCAACCCGCTGTCTTGAATGGTGCAGCGCAGCATTGCGGCTTCTATGTCAGCGCTGAGAACTAGTTCTATACCGGGAGGATTGTGTTTGACTGCGTTGGTGATCAGGTTAGTGAACAAGCGCCAAAGCTGAGCATCGTCAGCGCTCACAGGCGGCAAATCAGCCGAAATCAAATTTTTGAGTGTCACCTGATTTTGGGTTAGCAGCGGCTCCAGGTCTGCCAAAACGGACTGCACAAAGGGCTGGAGGTGAAGGGGTTGGCAGTGCAGGACCAGACAGCGCACCTCGGTGTCGTGGGCTTCGACCAGGGAGCTGAGCAGACTAAGCTGGCGATCGCTCCCCTGCCACATTCGCTCTAGGATTGAGCGGTTAACCAGCACCGATTCACCAGACTGGTTTAACAGGTTTTTCAACACCATCGAAGCGCCCATTACAGGAGTTCGCAAGTCGTGAGTGATGGTATGCAGAAATGCCTGTAGCTGTCTGCGCGATTCAAACTCAGTTCGTTGCAGCCGCTTATACAGGAACACTGCCAAATCGCAGATGAAGCAAAACCAGAACAGATAGAGAAAAATGCTGGCTTGGTGGACTGGCTCTCCATCAACTGGGGTTAACCCCAGCGTCAGATAGGCACCGACGTAATATCCTACTGCTCCGACTTGGGAAATGACGTGTAGCCACCAGCGCACAGGCATCAGAGCCGCCTGCACTAGCAAAATGATGCAAAGGCTCAAGATGTCGATGTAGACGGAGCCAAATAGCGTACCAATAATTTGGGGTACCAGCGTTACAGACCAGGAGAATCCTAAAAATATTAGATTGGGGTATTGCTGTCCAAACTGGGTGGAGTGTAGCGTGAGCCAGAAGCACAAACTTAGCCCCGTGAAGGCAAAAATTGGAAAAATGAGTGCCCGATAGGTGGCTGAAAACTCGGCAAACTCCGATGGCAAGAAGGCTGCCATGTGCCAGTAGCCAAACGCAATCGTCAGAACGTAGGTTAGCGTTAGCCAGAGGCTTAGACGCAGCCGACCACGCAGCAGATTTTCTTGCCAGGTTTCATAGTTGGCAGATTCAGAGGAGGGTTGAATGTTTCCTAATAAGGTAGTTAGCGATCGCCCCACGCCGCTCTGCACCGCCTGACAGAGCAGCTCAATTTGCTGAACCAGGGTGGCGGGCAATCGCCTCTGCTTCACTTCAGCTAAGTCAAACTCAGCGCTTGGGTTGGGTTTGTCTAGGGGCAAAGTGAACCAGACCGTTGTGCCGCTCTGAGGGGCGCTGTTGATGCCGATGCGGCCGCCGTGTGCTTCAATAATTTGACGGCAGAGAGGTAGCCCTAAGCTCAACGGTTGAGAGCGCTTCCTGAGCCGCACGTCGTCAAATAGGCGATCGCCCTGCCCTGATATGCCAGCGCCATCATCCTGAACTAGACAGTAAACTCTATTAGCCTCAGTCGAACTGCCTTTTAGCTTAGCTCTCAGCGTTAAGGTAACTCCAGGGGGATTATGCTCAATCGCATTGGCGATTAAGTTATTAAACACTCGCCCCAGTTGGGTTGCATCAGCACTGATGGGCGGCAGATCTGCGGGCAAACGATTTACAATCGTTACTTGCCTTCGCGCTAGCAGCGGCTCAAAATCTGCTAATACGGCTTCTACAAGGCAACTCAGTTGCAATGGCTCTATCTTGCAAACGCACGGTTTGCGGCGGGCATGGGCTTCAAGTAAGGAGTTGATTAGCCTAAGCTGGCGATCGCTCCCCTCCAGCATTCTCTCTAATGTCTGGCGGCTCACCGCGACCTGTTCGCCCGCCTGATCGAGCAGCGATCGCAACAGCAGCAGCATTCCTGTAACTGGATTCCGCAAGTCATGAGAAACCGCGTGCAGGAAAAACCGTAATTCTCGCTGGGCGCTGAACTCGGCTCGCTGAAGCTGCTCGTACAGGTAAACTGCCAAATTGCAAATCAGACAAAACCAAAACACATACACCCACACCACCAGGCAGGCATAAACAGGCTGGTCGTTGATGGTGATGCCCAGGGCTGAATTGACCCCCAAAAAGTAAATTAGAACCCCTAGCTGGGCAACCAGATGCAGGAACCAACGCACCGGAATCAGCGTAGCTTGAATCAAAAATGCTAGATTCCAGGCAACCAAGTCCGGGTTGGCTACGCCATTAAGCGTTGCCACAACTTGCCCAACCAGCGTAATAGACCAGGACAAACAGAGAAATAAAGCGCCTGGATAGCGGCGACCCACCTGCGTAGTGTAAAGCACAACGCACGATAGCAGCGACAGCAACATAGCCGCCTCTAGGGTCAGCACCAATCGGTAGGAAACGAAATGACTGGATTTGAATGCTTCTGGATTGGCAACGAAGCTGTAAAAGTCAAGGGCAATGAAGGTTAGAAGGCAAGGAACTGCTAGCCATAGCCCCAAACGTAACCGACTCAACATAAAGCGGTCTCGCCATGCCTCATATCCTGTCGGTTCAGAGGCGGGTTTGGGCTGCTTGACCAGAGGCAACCCCTCCTGAACGAGCAAGGCGATCGCCGCTTTACTCGTTGATACCCAACTTCTGAACTGGGATGCCATAGGAGGCGATTCCTCTCAACATGGATTTTCTGTTTGATATTAAAGATTTTGAACTGAGCAAACTTTTGAACTGAGCAGACGATTCAGCCAAACTGAAGCTTGCAAGGTAGCTGATTTCAAGATCTAATGCTATTGGGTCGAGGAAAGCAATCACCTCCCCCTGATGATTCACCCGTTCGGGGGATAAATTCGGGTCTCTCAGTCCCCAACTGTCCCCACCCAACTGTCTCCAATAGTGTAACGGTCGCCGAGAAGGGTTGCTCTTCTGAGAGGGCTGACCTTTGCTGACCTCTTAAGAGAGCGGGTCTACGGATTACCCGTGATGCGAATGACGTAAGGATGATAGCTATCTCGATTGTAGGAGCCGACCCACACCTGATAGCTACCAGAGAGCCACTGTCCAGCAATTCCGGGGTTGTTGCTTTGATAGTCATCGTTGCACCAGCTTCCGCCGGGGCCACGCACAACTAAAGTTGTGTCTTCAGGGCTTTCAACCTGAATGCTGAGGTAGCTAAAGAACTCGGTAAGTTGAATGGTGTGGTCGGGCTGCTCATCGACAAAGCCAGCACATGGCCCAGTAGCAGTTTCAGCCCGGCCAGCAATATTGCTGGCCGTCAACGGCCCACCGCTAATTCCTCGAATCGTTGTGGGGTCTGGAGAAAAGTCAGGACCCAGGGTGACATTTTCAAAAATTGAAAGGACAGGAGGCTGAACCCGCTGAGCATGAGCAGGCGCATCCGCTAGCGGTACAGCCGTGAAGACACTGGTGGTCAAGAGTGTGGCTGACAGTCCAATTTTTGAGCGCAGTCCATAGATTTTCATTCTGGTGATATTAGCGATATTTGAAGGGCTGGAAATAGGGGTATAGTTCTGGGGCTGTTATAGACTCTCTATGGACGTTAGCCCGATTAGGCGAGTTCCAAGTCAAACGGTTTGGTCAACTTTTACCACAAATCTTTTACCGAGGAGTGTGAATTAATTAACCTGTGGGGTGGGTATCTCACCTATCTGGACGGACAAGCTGCCGATCCCACAAAATATACAATGCGTTCAATTTCCAATCCTACTCCCTTCCTGGTTAAAGATTAGGCACAAAAGATCAGGGATGCGCCCCCCCTTCGCGGGGGCGCATCCCTGATCTTTTAGTGGGAAAGGAGTAAGCAGCAGTAGGAGCGGGGATTGCTTGGTCAACTACCGCACCCATAAGGGGATGCGGCTTGCCTCTAGGAAGCGTTAGCCCCTGAAGCATACGGCGCATTGACTGGCACCTGTTCCACCGTCTTTAGAAGAGTAGTGGAAAGAATGTAATCATCCCTGTGGTTTTTAGCGGCATTCAAATCAGCATGGTCTTTATTGCCACAATTGCGGCAATGAAAGCGAGACTTGTTGCAATTGGTTCGGCTGATATGCTTGCACACATTACATTTCTGCGACGTGTACCTCGGATCATCGTAAACAACCCGCTTACCCAAAGCTTCTGCTTTGTAGGTCAAAAACAAATCTTGCTGATAGAGCGTCCAACTTGAGAGCCACTTGTTGAGCTTTTTGCCTCGTTGTTTAACCCGAATACCAGACAAATCCTCCAGAACAAATATTGCAACTCCTGGAGTGTTGGCTAGCTTCTTGGTAATGCAGTGATTTTCGTTACGCATGAACCGCTTCTCGCGTCCAGACATCGCCTTAACACGACGCTTGGCACTGCGAGTGCCTTTTTGCTGCAACGTTCTACGATTATGTAGATAGCGTCTCTGCGCCGCTCGAACTCGGTTGCTTGAGAAGAACTGAGCATCTGAAGTCACCATCAGGTGATACAGTCCTCGGTCAACTCCTACAACTTCCCCCTCCTGCCTGGGTTGGTCTTCTGTTTCAAAGACCAACCTTACCCAGAACTGTTTTTTACGCTTTGTGTACGTGACAGTTGCACCACAAAACTCCCAGCTTTCAAACACATCCTTGAAGTAGTCCGGCACATTCAGGATTAACTGAACTCGTTTGCCAATGCACGAAAGGGTTAATTGATTTCCCCTAAGTGTCATGGTTCGCTTGTCGTAGCGTAATCCTGATGTTGACTTCTTTCGGGGAATTCGCTTGAATCGGGTTGCTTTGATTGCCTCCATTGCACTGTCTCGAACAGTCTGCAACAGCGCAGATGGAACTTGGGGATATTTCTCCCTCAAGTCTGCGTACAAAGCCTTGTGAGCCTTGTTTTTGTTGAAGGTACGGTTTTCTTTTGCCCAGTCAGCGTGTGCGTTGAAAATCTCAGCGCAAAACCCCATCAACGGCAAAAACCGCTCATGGGGCAAATCAACTGGAATGGAAACCGTTCGCTTCATCAAAGTGCCTGTAAGAATACGTGACCGACCGGAATCACCTGATTGTTTAGTTCGTAGACATCAGGCAAGTATTGATAGTAGGACTGGTGCGGCCCTTGCCCTGCGGTAATGCCAACCGATTCACCGTTGCACCACTGGACTCGGTAGTATCTGCCCATCCAGCGCACAGCCCGACCTGGATAGTAGATTTCTTCTGGCGTAAGCTGCGGCTCTGTAGCCTTTGAACTGGGACGTTGACGTGCTGCAACCATTTGAGTTCTCCAAAAAACGACTGCAAGAGCGACAGTCTGCCGCTCTTGCTCAGGTTAATTAGCCTTGATTATCAGCCCCCTTTTGAGCATCTTCGTACTCTTGAAGTTTGTCTTCAATTTCCTCAGAGGTGGCTTCACGAGGTCTGCCGCTAGTTCGGTGTACTCGGACTGTGGAGAAGTCGTCTTGGTGTAGTGCTGGAATCACTGCATCAAGGCGCATTTCTTATTACAGTTAAACAACTTCATGAAAGTTTTGTCATCTTCTCACGCCAAGCACTGCTTGGGCTATCACATCGTTTTCTGCCCGAAATATCTTCATCAGGTGCTTGAAGGGGCGATTGAAATCGAGCTAAAACGCATCATTGGTGAGACTTGCAAAACTTATGAATGGATACTGCACAGCATTGAGGTGATGCCTGATCACGTTTATATTTTTGTACAAGCTGACCATACCACTGCTCCTGTCGAAATCGCCAAAACAATCAAGTCGATTTCAGCAGTTCGCCTTTTTACTTGCTTTCCCGACTTGAAGCGGCTTAAGTTCTGGGGATCTGGGCTATGGAGTGATGGCACGTATTACGGCAGCGTGGGGCACATTTCAGAAGAGTCCGTGAAAAAGTACATTAAAAGCCAGAAGCAGAGAGGCTGATGGTTGAAGCGTAACAAGCTGTCGGTTTCCGCTCTGCTTCAACCGACCGGGCTTTCATCCCCACCCACAAGGGGATGGGGTTTTCCCACCCGCCTCATAAAGCTATGCAGTAGGAGCAAACAGTTACTCACTTCATACTGCATAGCTTGTAGTTTAGAGAAAGCTAAGGGGTTGCTGCCGCCTTGACTAATCCGCTTGGTCTAGGTGCGTTTAGACGGTCAGAGCCAGAGCGCTTTTTAGCCGCAGTTGATCTAGATTGTGCTGATGCAGCAGTAGCCAGGACTGAATCAGATCTGGTCCCTGCATATCGGTCGTTAAAGCAGCCCGGAGCGATCGCATCACCAGCCCTTTCTTCAAATTTTCTGCCTTTACCACCTGCTTAATGATTTCCTGAGCCGAGGCTTCACCCAGCTCAATATGCTCTGACAAAGCTGCCAGAACGCCCTGCAAGGCTGCGGCTGTGCCTTCTTGCCGCAGTTGCGTGACTGCCGCCTCAGAAAACTGCATTTCTGGGTCAAACAGGTAGCGGGTCATGGGCACGGCTTCATCCAGTCGAGATAGACTTGCTCCAATCAGCGCCGAGACTTGCTCTAGCCAGGGGCGATCGCCCTCTGCATCAAAGGCATAGCCCGCCTCCTGCCAGTAGGGAATCAGCAAATCAGTCAGCTTTGCCGCTGGCATTTCGTGTAAATACTGACTGTTGAGCCAGTTCAGCTTATCCCAATCAAATTTTGCGCCTGCCTTATTCACCCGCTCAAAGCCAAACTGCTTTGCCGCTTCCGCTAGGGTAAATCGCTCCTGTGTCGCATCAGGTGGAGACCAACCCAACAGCGTCATGTAGTTTGCCAGGGCTTCTGGCAAATATCCCATCTTCTTGAAATCAAAAATTGAGGTCACGCCATCTCGCTTAGACAGCTTCTTGCCAGACGGACTGAGAATCAGCGGCGTATGAGCAAACTCTGGCACCGCTGCATCCAGCGCTTCGTATAGCAAAATTTGTTTGGCGGTATTAGCGACATGATCTTCACCCCGAATGATGTGAGTAATTTTCATGTCAATGTCATCTACCACTACTACAAAGTTGTAGAGCGGTTGACCAATTTGATCGACGGATGCGCGACGGGCAATCACCATGTCGCCCCCCAGATCGCCACCCCGCCAGGTCACTTTGCCGCGCACCAGATCTGTCCAGCTAATTTCGCGATTATCTTCAATTTTGAAGCGAATCACGGGTAGCCGTCCTTCTGCCTGAAATGCAGCTTGCTGTTCAGGAGTCAGGTTACGGTGGCGGTTGTCATAGCGGGGGGCTTCGTTTCTAGCTTCTTGCTTAGCCCGCATTGCCTCTAGCTCTGCTTCGGTGCAGTAGCAGTGATAGGCCAGTCCCCTGTCTAGCAGAGTTTTGGCTGCCTGACGATATAGATCAAGCCGCTTGGTTTGAAAGAATGGCCCCTCATCCCAAGTCAATCCTAGCCAGGTTAGCCCCTCCAGGATGTTCTGGGTATATTCAGGGCGCGATCGCTCCAGATCAGTATCTTCAATTCGTAAAATAAACTGACCGCCATGATGCCGCGCAAACAGCCAGTTAAACACAGCCGTTCTTGCAGTGCCGATGTGCAGGTTTCCCGTTGGGCTAGGAGCAAGGCGAACGCGAATCACAATTAGACTCTCTCAGTTGAAACGACCAAATTGAACCGCAGCTAATAGCAAGGCGATCGGGCAATCTAGCAATCTAGCGGCTGACGATCAACTCACCCACCAATTTACCTCAGTCCAAGCGACATCAGCAGCGATGCTCTAAAGCAATGCTCTAAAGCAATGCCCTGAATAATGAATTTAAGCAGCAGACATTTCTCGTTGAGTTGCGCCTCGCAGCTTCTGAGTATTTTCAACTAGACTTTGGGCAAAAGCATCTAGTCGTTTGGCAAGACTTTCATCCCGCAGGTTGCCTTCCTCGTCAAAGGCTTTCCAGGCTTGCCCAATGGCAACCTGTTCAGGAATTGTCCAGGCGTGAACCCACCGAGCAATCGTTCGCATATCGTTCAAAGCGTTGCTGTTGGACTGCCCGCCCAATACGCTGATTAAGCCTGTCACTTTGCCAGAAAAATGCTCAAACCCCATCAGGTCGAGTGCATTTTTGAGGACACCGCTGAGGCTACCGTGATATTCGGGTGTGGCTAGGATAATTCCGTCTGCCTCCAGTACGGCTTGACGCAACCGCTCAACATCAGGATAGTCCGGGTACTCATCGCCGCCATCACAAAAAGGCAGATTTAGCTGACGCAGATCTAAAACTTCGACATCAGCGCCCAGGGCTTTGACCCTCTCTGCCGCTACCTTTAAGGCTTGTTGACTGTAGGAGTCAGATCTTAAACTTCCAGCAATCCCAACAATCTTGACCATGACTCAGATTCCTTTTTTGCAATCTTGAATTAACTTTAAGTATAGCGCTAAACGTATTCATTACGAGTACGCTTTAGGATCGAGAATTTAAGTCCTGATGGGGCAGTGCAGTTGGGTGGAGTTGGGCTGTGGAGTTAGACTAGGAATGTGGAGTATCTACTCAATCCGGTTAGTTACTGTAATTTTCAATTGCCTAAGCCACAGATTCTTTGTCGGAAGTTACATTCAGTAAGGCATACAGCAAAAAAACTGAACACACTCAGGCGCGAAGCGCTGTAGGTTTGAACTGGGGGATCTCATTCACAAAGCTTAGGAAAGTTTGTAGTCAGAAGTCGGGCTAAGGTTAGCCGGGAAAGGCAGTTTAGTATGAGTCATTTTAGGAATAAGGTGTCAATGCAGCGTTCTGATAGAAGCAATCGATTCTCTTCTGAGGGTTCCAACGATTCTGGACAGGTTTCTCAGAAGAATAAGGGGCGATCGCCTACCCAAGCTGCCGCAGTGTCGGGCGCAATGACCGCCGTTTGGATGATGTTACAGATGGCGTTGCCCAGCGCTCCAGCACTAGCCCAAACCAGACAGGAATCCCTGAGCTACAGCGACTTGCTTGAGCGAATTGAAGATAGGCAGGTCAAACGAATAGAAATTGACTCTGCTAGAGGGGTTGCGCGGGTTGAACTGGAAGGCGAATCTGCTGACACCGCCCTTCAGGAGGTGACGCTGTTTGCAGGCGATCGCAATTCTGAACTGATCGAGGCTGCTCGTGATCAAGGCGTGACGATTGATGTCCAGCCCACAGCCAGCAACAACGTTGTTACATCGCTGATGATTCATGGGCTGCTGGCATTCTTGCTGATTATGGGGCTGTTGATGATTTTGCGACGCTCTAGTAACGCTTCAGGGCAAGCGATGAACTTTGGCAAGTCTAAAGCTCGTTTTCAAATGGAAGCCAAGACAGGCGTGATGTTTGACGACGTAGCAGGCATCGAAGAAGCCAAAGAAGAACTCCAGGAAGTCGTCACCTTCTTGAAAAAGCCAGAACGCTTTACCGCAGTCGGCGCAAAAATTCCTAAAGGTGTGCTGCTCGTTGGTCCTCCCGGAACAGGTAAAACCCTCCTGGCAAAGGCGATCGCCGGGGAAGCGGGCGTTCCCTTCTTCAGCATCTCTGGGTCTGAATTCGTGGAAATGTTTGTCGGGGTCGGGGCTTCGCGAGTGCGTGACCTGTTCAAAAAGGCAAAGGAAAACGCGCCTTGCATCATCTTCATTGATGAGATTGACGCAGTTGGACGGCAGCGGGGTGCTGGCATCGGTGGCGGCAACGATGAGCGAGAGCAAACCCTCAACCAGTTGCTCACCGAGATGGATGGCTTTGAGGGCAACACCGGAATCATCATCATCGCAGCAACCAACCGTCCTGATGTCCTCGATTCTGCCCTGCTGCGTCCCGGTCGCTTTGACCGCCAGGTAATGGTTGATCTGCCCACCTATAGAGGGCGGCTTGGCATTTTGCAGGTTCATGCCCGGAATAAGAAGCTTGATCAGGAAGTGTCTCTGGAGGCGATCGCCCGTAAAACTCCTGGTTTCTCTGGCGCTGACCTGGCAAACCTGCTGAACGAAGCGGCAATTCTCACGGCACGACGACGAAAGGACTCGATTGGCAATCTCGAAATTGACGATGCGATCGACCGAATCACGATCGGCATGAGCCTGATGCCCCTGCTCGACAGCAAGAAAAAGCGCCTGGTTGCCTATCACGAAGTGGGTCATGCTCTGCTCATGACGTTGTTGAAAAACACTGACCCGCTTGACAAGGTGACGATTATTCCCCGTTCGGGCGGCATTGGGGGCTTTGCGAAGCCGCTGCTGAACCAGGAAAGCATCGACGACGGACTGCACAGCCGCGCTAATTTCCTAGACCGAATTACGGTTGCATTGGGCGGTCGAGCCGTTGAGGAAGAAGTTTTTGGTCATGATGAAGTGACGGCTGGTGCATCGGGCGATATTCGTGCGGTAGCAAACTACGCCCGCTCAATGGTGACGCTCTACGGGATGTCTGATCTCGGACCTGTTGCCCTGGAAGGCGGCAGCAGTGAAGTATTCCTGGGACGAGATTTGATGACTCGTCACACCGAATACTCGGAGGAGATGGCGACTAAGATCGACCGTCAGGTGCGATCGATTGTCTTTAACTGCTATGAGCAAGCCCGCCGAATTATCCGAGAAAATCGCGCTCTGATCGATCGCCTGGTAGACGTGCTGTTAGATCAGGAAACCGTTGAGGGCGACCAGTTCCGGCAGATTGTCGCGGAATATGTGGATCAGCCTGTGGCGATCGCTTCCCAGGCTTAGGAAATTTCCAAAATAATCCTACAAAGGCAGAGTATTCGCCCTCTAGAGATGATTATTTATCGCATCTCTACGGGCGATCGCCACGTTAACAAGGGGCTTAAGCCCCTTGTTTTGTAGGGCAGTAAGTCCTGAACCAAACGAATTTTTAACGTTCATACCCGCTGCTTGCTAATTTAGACACAATCCTTCTTTACTGAATGGCATGAGTCAACATTGGGGAGCTACCTGGGTTTTTTCTGTTTGCCTGGTGCTGAGCGGTGCTGTAACTTGGGGTTCATCAACTGTTGGAGCGATCGCGCAAACTGAACCGTCACCTGCCTCACTGTCTGAACAGGAGCGACAGGAACTAGAAGAATTTCGGGAGGCAGAGCGCATTCGAGAGGCGATCGAGGAAAATCTGGAAAATAATGGCGAGATTCAGAGGCTCGTTCAGTCAGAGGTCGATCGCGCCTTCGATAACAGCACAGACTTGATTAACATTCTGCTAACTGTGCTGACGCTGCTGCCTATTTTTGCAGCGATCGGGCTGCTGCTGCTGCGTCGCAGTGTAATTAATCAGATTGTTTCAGAAACGCGCAAGCAACTGCAAGAAGAGGTCGAGCGACAACTGACGGAAGAAGTAACCTCAGAGTTGGCGCAGCAGGCTAAGCGATTTAACCAGGAAATTGAGACGCTAAAACGTGGATTCATTGACCAGATCTCAAATTTACAAAGTCTGTTTAAAGAGCAAATTGTCCAGGCGATCGATAATTTAACCCCATCCCCATCCCAGCAAGACACCGTTTCTCCGGAGGTCAAGCGACGCATTCAAGAATTGACCGAACAGTTAAATGCGCTGAAGTCTGCGGCTCCAGAGTTGCTGCTGACCGCAGACGATCACGCCACCGAGGGAGAAGCATTTTACTTTGAAGGGCGCTACGAAGATGCGCTGAAATCCTACGACAAAGCGCTTCAGCTTCAGCCCAACAACCCAACAGTCTGGATTAATCGGGCGATTACACTGAGGCGGTTGCAGCGGTGTGAAGAGGCGATCGCCTCCCACGACAAAGCCCTGGAGCTTGCCCCCAATTCCACCCGCGCCTGGTATACCAAAGGCTATACGCTGAAAACCTTTCAGCGCTATGAAGCAGCACTTGCCTGCTATGACCAAACCCTCAAGCTTGACCCCAACGCCTTTCGCACCTGGGATAATCGCGGCAGTGTGCTAAAGGAAATGGGGCGTTATGAAGAGCGATCGCGTCCTATGAGCAAGCAACTGAAATTAGCCCCGACTATGCCAACGCCTGGAACCACAAAGCCCGCTGCTATGCCCAATGGGGAAAAGTAGAATTGGCGATCGACTGCTTACAGAAATCAATTGAACTGAAACCTGAATACTTTCATAACATTACTACCGAACCTGACTTTGACCCAATTCGGGAATCGGCGAAATTTAAGCAACTGATTCGGGCTGGACAGTTGAGCCAAATTATTTGAAAGTGTCACAATGAAAGCCGACATGAATGATAAACATGACAGCACCAGGAACAAACAATAGCAATTTGGCGCTTCGTGATTTGATTGCTCAGAAGATTGCAGAAACTCCTGAGCGGCGCATCACCTTTGCAGACTATATGGAATGGGTGCTGTATCATCCGCAGTATGGCTACTACAGCACCGATCAGGTGAAGATTGGCGCAAAGGGTGACTTTGTGACTTCACCCCATTTAGGTGCAGATTTTGGTGAACTGCTGGCTGAGCAGTTTGCTGAGATGTGGCAATTTTTGGAGCATCCCACACCTTTTACGCTAGTGGAAATGGGTGCGGGGCAAGGATTAATGGTGCAGGATGTGCTGCGCTATTTGCATCGACATCATTTTGAGTGCTTTGAGGCATTGCGCTATGTGATTGTAGAAAAATCGTCTGCTTTAGTGATAGAACAGCAGCAGCGATTAGCCAAACTCAGCCAGTCTTGGGGTAATTTATCCTGGCAAACCTTAGATGAGATTCTGCCCGAATCAGTGGTTGGCTGCTGTTTTTCTAATGAATTAGTCGATGCTTTTCCAGTTCATCAACTGGTGATTGAGGCAAATCAGCTTCAGGAAGTGTATGTCACGGTTGATCAAAGTGACTTTACAGAAGTTGTTGGAGAACTTTCAACGTCAACGCTGGTAAGCTATTTTGACTGGCTAGGTGTAGATTTGCCGTCCGACAGCTACCCCAATGGCTACCGTACAGAGGTGAATTTGGCGGCGTTGGACTGGATGGAGGCGATCGCCACTCGCCTTCAACGCGGCTATTTACTCACTATCGACTATGGTTATCCTGCAAACCGCTACTACAGCCCTTCCCGCGCCCAGGGAACCTTGCAATGTTACTACCAGCACGCCCACCATTCCAACCCTTACATTCACATCGGGCGACAAGACCTGACTGCTCATGTTGATTTCACCGCACTGGAGCGTCAGGGCGAACTTTCAGGGCTGCAAACCGTCGGCTTTACCCAGCAGGGTCTATTTTTAATGTCGCTAGGGCTGGGCGATCGCCTCTCTGCACTCTCTAATCCAACTTCAGAGTTAAGCCTGCAAGCCACTCTTCAGCGACGAGAAGCGCTGCACTCATTGATGAATCCAATGGGCTTAGGAAATTTTGGAGTGTTGATTCAGAGTAAAGGGTTGAGTGAAGAAGAGAGGGGGCGATCGCTCAAAGGACTAAAAACACCTCCCCTATAAACTCAAAACTCATAACTCAAAACTCAAAACTCAAATGAAAGAGCTACTGCCCTGGAAGTTACTGCACTCCAAACTGGTGTTTGACCATCGGTGGTATAAGGTACGGCAGGATGCAGTGGAGTTGCCGAATGGGGCGATCGTCGATGACTACTTTCTCAGCGTCAGACCTGATGTTGCACTGGTGTTTCCGGTAACTGCACAGCGAGAAATTGTCTTTGTCCGTCAATATCGTCACGGCGCAGGAAAAGTGTTGATTGAGCTTCCAGCAGGCACCTTTGATCCGCAAAAAGAGAGTGCTGAATCCGCCGCTCTGCGAGAGCTTCAGGAGGAAACAGGATATCGCGCAACTCACTTAACTCGGTTGGCGACACTCTATGACAACCCAGTGAAGGAAACGAATAAAATTCACCTATTTTTGGCTAAAAGTGTTGAACTGGTTTCTGAGCAAAACCTTGACCAGACGGAGGAAATTGAGGTTCTGCTGATTCCAATTGATGCGGTTCAAGAGAAGTTAGTGCAGGGTGAGATTAGCGTCTCAGGAACCGTTGCCGCTGTCTTTCTAGGGCTTCGGGCATTGCAGACTTAACTTTGGCTGAGCGGACAATGGTTAAGAGGGGGGGCGATCGCTAGAGTCCAACCGCAAATACTTGCTCCGCAGTCAAACTTAACTCAGGGAAGGCAGCAGAAATAATGCGATCGCGTCCGCGAAATTGCTGAATCTGATACTCACCCTCTACTAACTGATAGACCGAAAAAGTTGGCTGCTTGGGCGTACCGATATAGCGCCTGCCGCCCAATCCTAAATAATCTACAATCCAATATTCTGGAATCTGTAGCGCTTCATAGTCTATAAATTTATGTCCATAATCATCTCGCCAATTAGTACTAGCCACCTCAACTACAACTTTTACCGAGCTTCCCTTCGTAATCGTAGAGCGTTTTTTCCAGAGGGGTTCTTCATTTAAGGCAAGCTGATCTAAAACAATTATGTCAGCGTTATAGCCTGACTTATCTGTATCAACAGGTTTAATAATTGCTTGTCGAGGGATGATATACGGCAATCCTAAGCGATCGATTTCAACCCCTAACTTGACCCCCAAGAACCCACTAACCTGCTCATGAGTTCCAGTCGGCTGCATTTCAATGATGACCCCATTCCAAAGTTCATAGCGACCATAGCCATCTGGATACCAGTCCAGAAAGTCCTCTAAAGTCATCCCTTGAGGAACCGCTTGAATCACTTGCTCTTAAGCTCCTATAGGTGCATTACAGTCCAGTTTAACCGCCTGTGTTGTCAATTGCTGTGGGGTCTTTTGTCGTTGGAATTGCTCCGATTATCTACAGTTCTCTATCGGCTGGTACAGCAGCGCAGACTTCGGCGATCGCAGGTGAAACAAGCCTTTGGGCAGCGTTTGGCGAAAAAGAGTAGCGACCCGTCAGGCTGGGCCAACTCTATTGCGCGATCGCCGTTGAAACTGCCCGTAGCGCTTCACCATCTGCGGAAATCGGCACCAGTTGAACAGCACAAGCTTTAAGCTCAGGCTGTAATGAGTCGGGGCACGATTGGGGATGGGTTAACGCATTTGCTTCAGCCCGATCTGCCCACAGTTCTCCCCAGTGCATCGGCACAAAAACGGTATTGGGGGCGATCGCTTGCGTCACTTTTGCCGGAAAGCGAGCCATCCCCCGGCGCGATCGCACCTCCAGCCAATCGCCCTCTTTGACCCCTAGCGCTTTTGCATCACGCGGATGAATTTCTAAAAATGGGCTGGGATGCATTTGCCGCGTTTTCTCAGTGCGTCCTGTGCGCGTCAGGGTGTGCCAATGTCCGTACAGCCTGCCTGTCGTCAGGACGTAAGGATATTGGGCATCGGGCAATTCTGCTAGCCCTTTAGAGTGGTAGGCACTAAACCGGGGCGCGTCCGTCAGCAGTGGGAAAGCGCAGGTCGGTGTAGAGGCGTTTTGAGGGAGTGGGGGGGG
>JAAUQZ010000080.1 GCA_012033355.1 Leptolyngbyaceae cyanobacterium RM1_406_9
TTCCCGAACGTTCCCGACTGCCTCCCGAACATTCCCGACTGCCTCCCGAACGTTCCCGACCACTTCCCGAACGTTCCCGACCATTGCCGCAATATTTCCGGTCATGTCAACCTCAGCTTCGATTGCTTCATGACTACCCGTGATGATTTTAATCTCGTTGCCAAGCTCCAGTTTGGCAGTGCCACTGGAGAAGCTTGTTTCCCTTAGAATTACGAATTTAGTCAACGATTCTTAAGTGATGCAGCAGATTGTGCAGGTTCAGCAAGCAGGATGGCAATGCAATGGAGAAAACTCCCGCTTCCCCTCCTGTTGTCGCGGGAAGCGGGAGCTTCTAGACCCTCGTTACCAGGCGGGAGCTTGGTAACGAGGTTGGAATGTTGCAGCGTTTAACTTCTTCAAGACTGACGCAGCCAGCCTCGAACTGCCGCCGTGAAGCCTTCTAAACGGCTCAAATGTAGCTCAACCGGAGTTGTGTATACGCCAGACAAAAGAAATGTTAGATCACCGTTCCATCGGGAATTACAGCGTTTTTGTGAATTACCACAATGCCGTTGATGATATGGAAGCCATTGCTTTCGCGATCGGCTTCTTCAACATGGTCTTTGTTGATGACTTGGACATCGCAGCCGATGCGGGCGTTTTGTCAATGATGGCGCGGCGGATAGTTGTGTTGGCACCAATCCCTAAGGGAACGTCGGTGCGATCGCAATCGGTCTGGCGCTCCATGAAGGGCTGATAGTAGTCGGAACCCATAATCAGGGTGTCTTGAATGACACAACCTGCTTCCACCCGTGTACGAATTCCTAGAACGGAGTGATGGATCTGACAGCTTTTGAGAATGCAGCCATCGCCAATCATCGATTCTGTCACCTGGCAGTCTAATAGCTTCGTTGGTGGCAGGTAGCGGGCGCGGGTGTAAATTGGTGCGCCTTCATCGTAGAAGCTGAAGGGCGGGTGGGGCTGGTGGGTCAGCGCCAGATTCGCGTCATAGAACGATTCGATCGTTCCGATGTCTTCCCAGTAGCCCTTGAATAGATAGGCTTGAATGTTGTGATCTTTAGCTGCCGCTGGAATGATTTCTTTGCCGAAGTCCGTTTGCTCAAGCGATCGCTTCAACAGCTTAATCAAAACGTCTTTCTTGAACACGTAGATGCCCATTGAGGCAATGTAAGGGCTTTCTTTGGCTTGCTCTGGCGTGAGTCCCAGCGTTGTGGTGTCAACCTGCATCCGCAACAAGTCTTCGCCTTTGGGCTTTTCTGAGAAGCTGACAATCCGCCCAGAGTCATCGATTTTCATTAAGCCAAAGCTAGAAGCCCGCTTTTCATCAATGGGAACGACCGAAAGCGTAATATCTGCCTCAGTTTCCCGGTGACGTTCAACGAACAGGCGATAATCCATCCGGTAAAGGTGGTCGCCCGATAGGATAAGGTATTCATCCACCTCCCATTCTTCAAGCAGCCAGAGATATTTTCGTACTGCGTCTGCCGTTCCCTGAAACCAACTGGGGTTGTCGGGCGTTTGCTGCGCTGCTAGCACCTCTACAAAACCATCTGAGAACCCTGGAAAACTGTAAGCACGGGCAATATGGCGATTGAGAGAAGCGGAATTGAACTGAGTTAGAACGTAGATTTTGAGAATTTCTGAGTTGATGCAGTTGCTCACGGGAATATCGATCAGGCGATATTTCCCAGCCAGGGGTACGGCAGGTTTTGCCCGTTGCTTTGTCAACGGATACAAGCGGGTACCCGCGCCGCCACCCAGAATAATTGACAATACGTTTTTCACAATGACCTCTTAACTGCCTCTTAACTGCCATTCCATTCCCAAGTCCAGTGTCCAATTGTGAGTGGCAGTTTGCAAGGGGATCAGGGAAGAAAAAGGCTCATCCTTTAGGAAGAGGAGTTCTATTGAATAGATTTTCCAGGAGTATAGATGATTTGCTAGAAACGGTTACGGTTTGTGTGCATTCATCCCGATCGCCTGACTAATGTGGGTTAGCCCCTGTTCTTCCAGCTTTTGCACCAGCCCCTCTAGAGTTCGGCGCACCATCGCGGGCCCTTCATAGATCCAGCCTGTATAGACCTGCACCAGACTAGCTCCAGCGGTGATTTTTTCCCAGGCATCCTCAGCGGTAAAGATGCCGCCAACGCCAATAATGGGCAGCTTCCCTTGAGTTTGTCGATAGACAAAGCGAACGACTTCTGTCGATCGATGGTGCAGAGGAATGCCGCTGATGCCGCCTGCTTCTTCGGTCACAGATTTCCCAGTTTTGCGGATGATTTGGGTTTTTAGTCCGTCGCGGCGAATGGTGGTATTGGTGGCGATGATGCCTGCAAGCTGGTGTCTTTGAGCTAAATCGAGAATGTCGGCGATCGCCTCCCATTCCAAATCGGGCGCAATTTTGATTAGAATTGGCTTGCGCTGATCATTTTCTTGCTGTAGCACCTGCAAGATTGGTTCGAGTTGTTCTGTTGCCTGAAGCGATCGCAACCCTGGCGTATTAGGAGAAGACACATTCACAACAAAATAGTCTCCCCAGTCTTTCAGCAGACGAAAACTGCCTAGATAGTCTGCGGCCGCTGACTCTAGCGGTGTTACTTTAGATTTCCCTAGATTAATGCCAAGAGGAATCGGGCGATCGGCGATCGGTAAGGGGGTGTAATTCTCATTTCTTCGTTTTCCCTTTGCTGCGATCGCTTGTTTAAGCCCCATTGCCTCTAGCCTGACCGCCATTGCTGCGGCACCCTGGTTATTGAACCCCATCCGATTTAGAGCCGCCCCATCCAAAGGTAGGCGAAACAAACGAGGACGAGGATTTCCAGGCTGTGGATGTAGCGTTACCGTTCCCAACTCGGCAAAGCCAAAGCCAAAGCTAGACCAAATGCCAGCCGCCAAGCCGTCTTTGTCAAAACCAGCCGCTAACCCAACTGGATTTCTAACCTCCAGCCCCCATAGCGTCTGCTTGAGGCAAGGGTGATCAAAGCAGTAAGCATTCTGGATCTGCTGATAGAGCCAGCGAGAAGGAGACTGCTCGCGATTTTGGCTGAGCCAGCTCAACATCCCAATGGTCTGCTGATGCAGCCATTCTGGATCTGCCCTTAAACCGGAAAATAAAAGAGGACGGATGCCCGTTTGATAAATGTCCAAATTGCCAATTTTGTCGCTAATTCAGCCCAGGAATTCAGCTAAAGTTCAAGAAACGTCAAATGCCTGCACTCAAACTAATGCTCTATCTCCAGAATACCAGTCTAGACCAGTCAACCCGGCTATCAAAGCCCTTAGGATTGCAGATTAATTAACCTGTGGAGTGGGTGCCTCACCCGCCTGGAGGGTAAAAGGCCCATCCCACAAATAGGTACAGCTTATTTGATTTCCAATCCTCAGCCGTTAACTAGAATCTGAACGTAGATAAGCCATCAGGAACGATACAGAAATCTTGCTGCGTCAGAGAGTCCAAACTTCGGGGTGCTTCAACTCAAGCAAATGGGGCAAAGAAAAGGGGGCAGCTAGGAACACAAAATCACATCTCAACGGTTGTGTTACTGAGTTAAATAGCTGTAGCAGTTCTGCATCGCGGCTTGTTGCCGTGCTGACCTGGCTGCTTTTAGGTAAGATTTTCCCAATCACTTTTCTTTCACTATTCTCAATTCTCTCAATTCAAAGTTAACTTGCATTAGGGGCAGCCCGGATAGAACCGGAGTTAGGTGACATGGGCCAACACAAAGAGCCATCCGCTTATGAAAGACAACTTGTTGCCTTAGGACGTGCGCTACAAATCCTGCGTGAAGAGGAAGATGCAGAAGTTCTGATTGAAACGACTCTGACCTATCTCCAGGCTGAGTTTGACTATGCACTAATTTGGATTGGGCTATACGATCGCCTGGATCACCGTCTGCTTGGCAAGGGGGGGAAGACTCCTGTGGGGGATGTTCCCTTACTTAAGCAGCGGCTTACTTTACAGCCCGGTGATCTGCTAGAGCAGGTCGTAATTCAGCAGCGGCTCTTGGGGGTGCCTGACTTGAGGGAGGAAACCCGGGCCGGAGAATGGCGCAAGGCGGCCCAAAAATTTAATATTCAGGGCACTATTATTTTTCCGATTCGTTACAAAGATCGGTGTTTTGGGGTGGCGCTGTTGGGGTCACACCTGTGGGGCGTTTCTCCTCATTCTGAGGAAAAAGCGCGGCTGTCAATGATGTTGGGCGGGTTGGGGGCAGCGCTTTACCAAATTGATGCGGACTGGCAGCGGCAACAAACCAAGCGCCCAGGAATTCCATTGCTGACGCTACTGTCACGGTTGCGATCGCTCCCTTCCCTCGACCAGCGGTTAGAGGCGATCGTCACCGAAACCCATCAGTTTATTGGCACCGATCGCACCAACATCTACTGGTTTGAACCCGATCGGCGCTACTTCTGGCGCAGAATGGGCAGACAAAAAAGCACTCTGGGCACACCCGATATGAATCCGCCCGCCGCCGAAATCACGGTGCAGGAGGCAACCAACTTTTACCAGGCACTTGCAGCCGACCAGATTGTTTCTATTGGTGAAGCCCATAGCTCGCTCAAGGCTGAAATGACCGGACGACTGATGCAGCAAATTCGGGCGCGATCGCTCCTGGCTGCGCCGATTTTATTTCAGGACGAGCTGCTCGGTTTTCTGGCTGTAGAAGGCAACGACGCTCGAATTTGGCTGGAGGAAGAGAAAAACTACGTGCGCGGAGCTGCCCAACTCGTCGCTTTGACTTCGCCGCTGGAAAATATGGAAGACACGATTCAGCAAGTCAAGACAGACCAAACCCTGACGGCTGAAGTCGCCTACGCCATTTATAGCGACGAAGATTGGGTTGCAACCTTGAGAAAGTGTGCCAACCGTCTCTGTGAGCGGCTTCAAGCAGAACGATTCATTGTATTGCTCTATGACGCAGACCAGGAAATTTTTGAAATCTGCTTTCAAAGTCAACCCCAAAATCGCCGCCCGATTGCTACACCCCTGGAGACACTGAACGAAGTAGACTGGCAAATGCTTCAGCGCAGCACCGAAGCCGTTGGAGTAGAAAACCTCGACGACGACTTAAAGCTAATGGCGTGGCGGGAGGTTTTTCTTGAACACGGGGTGCAATCCCTCCTGGTCTGTAGTACAGCGATTGGACGACCCCTAGAAGGGCTGCTGGTGATTGGGCAAGAATCCGCTCGTACCTGGAATCGGGCAGAACGAGAACTACTTCGAGTCGTGAGCCAGCAGATCGGGCTAATCTTGCGGCAATGGCAGCTTCAGCGCCAGATCGAACAGCAGCAAAAGGTGCATCAGACGATCCAGTGGGGATTGACCACAATGCAGCAAACCCAGCAGCTTGAGCGACTGGAGCGATCGGCTGTACAGCACATTTCTCAGGTCTTGCAAGTGCCACTGGTGGCACTAGTCACTTGGTCGCCAGGGCGAAAGTCTGCTCAGATTGCGGCGATGTTCTCGACCAGCCAGCAATTTTCGATGGCGACCGACATGACCATCCCAGTTTATACAGACACGCTAATTCAGTGGACACTGCAAACCGACGGGCTATTGCCACTGAGCATTAATGATATCGCCCCAGAAACCCGCCAATGGCTAAACGGCGAAGAAATTGGGCAAATTTTAGTAATGGCAATGCGGACAGCCCCAGAGCATGAGCCAGCCGGAATTGTGATAGTTGCCGATCGTCTGGAGCGCTACTGGCCAGAACGGCAGCTTAACGCATTAGGAACCCTGGTCAGCCAGTTGGCATGGTCACGCCGCTACCTGATTCTGACCGACACCCTAACTGCCCAACGCCAAGATCTGGAGCGATTGAACTGGTACAAGCATCAGCAACTTGAAGAAGTATCTCGAACACTCAGCATTGGGCTGAGACGGCTGAACGAACTCAGCCATCAAAAAGATGCGCTTGCCAGCATGCGCTATCACCAAATTTTGCGGCAGTTGAGCAACACGCTCTCGACGATGGCTCCCCTCCTAAAAAATGAGCAGTGGCAGTTACACGGTGAGCAAGAGACGATTCCTCTAGCCAGTTTGCTGAAGCGATCGCTCGAACGGGTCGAAACCCTGATGAAGCAACGCCAGATTTGGTCACAGGTACACAACGAGGCGACCGTTAGCATCGGCGGCGATATCTGCAAAATCGAGTTTGTGCTGTGTGAATTGCTCAGCACTGCCTGTCGGCGATCGCCCGCCAGCGGTCGAATTGATATCTGGTGCCGCACCCTTGACCAACACTGGCTGGAACTGTCCATTACAGACAATGGCGCAATCGAGCCACGCCTGCTAGAAGAACTGCACACGGGGCGATCGCAAGACCTGCTAGCACCCTCAACCCTGGATCAGCCTCCTGGCTTACACCTTTTCATCTGCCAATCTCTCATGCAGCAAATTGGCGGCGAATTCAACCTCTACAAACTAGAAGACAGCCGCATCCTCAGCCGTCTGATCATCCCGATTTCTGTCAGCAGCAGCAGCAGTGTCAGCGTTCCCAAGACTCGCATCCAGGAGGAGTGGTGAGGAGGCTCAGGGCTGAGGCACAAAGAGCATTTCATCCCTCATCCCTCATTCTTCATCCCTTCTAAGACTCTCCCCACCCCCGCTTCATCAAGAATTCACTCTGCTGAGGCGTTATTGTGATTATGCTGAGATCACGCAGCGAAAGCGGCTAAATTTCTACATGGTTTCCTTGAAACCACTATAGATTCTTGTATTTCTACTTAACTGGGTAACACAAGCGACTGTCAGCATGATTAGCTCATTAAATGATTTGACCCCCTTGCGCCGCGAGACTTTCAAGTTGTCAAGCTAATCGCAAAACTGCGGCAGCAGCTTATTAAAGGTTGCCGAACAAACTTAAGCGGAGTTTTTCCGGCTTACAGGTTTTCCTGGAAGTTCTTGGTTGAGAAAAATTAAGCAAATTTAGGTTTTCTTAACAATGTGACTAAGTTTTGTCCGGCAAGCTGCAACTTTCCTCGGTTTAAGTTGTCAAATTCCACATAAAGCAATCTTTAACTCAGGGTGCGCCATTGGAATGCCATTTGAATAAGGTTGAGGTCGTTGGCTGACAGCGGCCATTTAATCTTGCTCTAAAGCAACCTTGTCAGGAAGTTGGGGGTTTGAAATGTGAGGACTCAGGTTACCTCGGTCTTCATTAATTTCTTGATTCCCAAAACTTCTTGCATTCCACGTTGCTGTAGACCTGTTGTTGGTTTTGTAAAAGTCCTTTGGCACGGCTTTACCACAAGTCACAACAGGTTTAGCAGAGTGTCCTTAGTCAAGTGGCAAAACGAATCACTTCCACACTGAATTGAATCAACCGGGGAGACGGTTAAACGATGGGAACGGGAAGCGACCTGGGGCACGATTTGGTTAAAAAGGCTTGGGAATTGCTCGAAGATTCGATTGTCTATTATGGCGATCGCCCAGTCGGGACGGTGGCTGCACGCGATCGCGAAGTCGAAGCCTTAAATTATGACCAATGTTTTGTGCGAGATTTTGTCTCGTCCGCTCTCCTGTTTTTGATTAGCGGCAGAGCAGAAATTGTTCGCAACTTTTTGGTAGAAACGCTGGCCTTGCAAAGTCATGACAAGCAAATGGACTGTTTTAATGCAGGTCAGGGACTCATGCCAGCCAGCTTTAAGGTTGAAGCCTGGAACGGGCATCAGCACATTGCTGCGGATTTTGGTGAACACGCGATTGGCAGAGTCACCCCGGTTGATTCCTGTTTGTGGTGGATGATTTTGCTCAGGGCATACGTCAAAGCCACCGGAGACATTGATCTAGCCCATCAGCCCGAATTTCAGCGTGGCATCGTGCTCATTCTCAAGCTGTGTCTTGCCGATCGCTTTGATATGTACCCGACGCTCCTGGTCGCAGATGGGGCATTCATGATCGATCGCCGCATGGGGGTTTACGGGCATCCGTTAGAAATTCAGGCGCTCTTCTATGCTGCCCTGCGTGCTGCACGAGAGCTGCTGCTTCCTGGTCGGCGCGGTGACATTTACATTCAGGTGATTAACCAGCGCCTCAGCGTTCTCAACTACCACATCCGCGAATATTACTGGCTTGACCTGAAGCGGTTGAATAATATCTATCGCTTCAAAGGTGAAGAATTTGGCATCACCGCCGTTAATAAATTCAACATTTATCCCGACTCCATTCCCTACTGGCTGACAGAATGGATGCCCGAACGAGGCGGCTACCTGGCAGGCAACCTCGGCCCCGCCCAAATGGATTTTCGCTTTTTCTCCCTGGGCAACCTGATGGCGATTATCTGCTCCCTAGCTAGCGTTGAAGAATCGCAGTCCATCGTAGATTTGATCGAACAGCGCTGGCATGATCTGGTCGGCTATATGCCTATGAAAATCTGCTTCCCTGCTGTGGAAGGGCTGGAGTGGAAAATTCTCACGGGCTGCGATCCGAAAAATGTGCCCTGGTCTTATCACAACGGCGGCAACTGGCCTGTCTTACTGTGGACGCTGGTAGCCGCTGCCCAAAAGACTGGCAGAACAGATCTGGGCTGGAAGGCGATCGAAATGGCTGAAAGACGACTTGCAGAAGATGAATGGCCCGAATACTACGACGGTCGCAATGGTCGCCTGGTCGGGAAGGCTTCTCGAAAGTACCAGACCTGGACGATCGCCGGATACCTGCTGGCTAGAGAACTCATGGCAAACCCCGATCACATGAAGCTGATCAGCTTTGACGAAGACCCTGAAATGCAGGAGTTGCTCGGCATTCTTTCAGAATATCGGTGCGGGTAGGGTCATTGGTCATTGGTCATTGACGCGATGTGCAACTGAAGTTCTGGAAACCTTGGTTTCCTGTGGAGCAGGCATCTTGCCTGCTTATTTGGACGGGCAAGATGCCCATCCCACAAAAGGACAGAAAAAGTTGCACATTGCGTCACTCACCCGAAGACAAGATCTGCGACTTCTCGAAGAAGTCACAGATCTGAGCGCTGCGTGGTTAGTTGTAAACGCTAAATGATTACAATACAAAGCAAACCTACGGTGCAGGTGTTGCGATGACTTCTGCTTTCACAGACCCCGTCAAATTTGAGCCACTGCCCGACCACACCCAGCTTCCAGAGTCGGACGGTACCTTTGTGAAGAACTTTCAAGAGCATCCCCAGAGCATTCTGCTAACAGAATCAATTTGGCCCGTTTTGGAACGCCTGCACCCCGATGCTCAGTTCTGCATTGGTCAAGACTCTGGCATTTACTGGCGCATCACCGAGCCGCCCGAACGCGGCGCAGAGGCACCCGACTGGTTTTATGTGCCCAACGTGCCGCCAATGCTAAATGGAGAAGTTCGCCGCTCCTATGTGCTGTGGCAAGAACACATTGCCCCTTTGGTCGTGCTGGAATTTGTTTCAGGTAACGGCTCCGAAGAGCGAGACAAAACTCCCTGGAAAGGTAAATTTTGGATCTATGAGCAGGTGATTCGCCCCGCATTTTACGGCATTTACGAAGTGCAACGAGCCAGCGTTGAGGTCTATCACTTCGTTGAAAATCACTATGAGCTATTGCCTGCTAATGAGCGAGGACACTATGCTCTGCCGCAAATGAGCGTAGAGTTAGGCATTTGGCAGGGGGAATACAAAAATGTTGATTTACCCTGGTTGCGCTGGTGGGACGATCGAGGCAACCTGCTGTTAACAGGTGAAGAACAGGTTGAGCAAGAGCGTTTGCGGGCTGAGCAAGAAAGCCAGCGGGCTGAGCGTTTGGCGGCTCAGTTAAGGGCTTTGGGCATAGAGCCAGAAGCTTGAATCAAAACTTGGGGAAGTGGGCGGCAATACCCCTTAAAGCAGGCGTGAACCCCGACCCTGGCGATCGCCCTCTACTTCCTACAATTGATTCATACCTAGTAAGAATGATCTGAGGTTTTGAATTTTGAGTCATGAATTTTGAATTAACTCAAAACTCAAAGTTCCTTTATAGTTCCTGACTCCCGAACGCCTATGCAACCGACTAACCCGAATCAATTTACAGAAAGAGCCTGGGAGGCAATCGCCCGCACTCCCGATCTGGTCAAGCAGGCGCAGCAGCAGCAGATTGAAACGGAGCATCTGATGCGATCGCTGCTCGAAAAAGAAGGACTCGCCACCAGCATTTTCAACAAAGCTGGGGTAAACGTCGAGCGGCTGCGCGACTATACCGAAGAAGCTATTAACAGCAAGCCCAAAGTGTCGGGTAGCGGCACCTCAGTGTATCTGGGGCGATCGCTCGACACCCTGCTCGATCGGGCTGAAGAAATTCGCAAAAACTTTGGCGACGAATACATTTCCATCGAGCATCTCTTGCTAGCCTATGCCAGAGACGATCGCTTCGGCAAGGCTCTGTTCCAGGAGTTTAAGCTAGACGAAGCGAAACTAAAGACGATTATCCAGCAGATCCGGGGGAACCAGAAAGTGACCGACCAGAATCCAGAGGGCAAATACGATGCACTGGAGAAATATGGGCGGGATCTCACCGAATATGCCCGTCAGGGTAAGCTCGACCCTGTGATTGGTCGAGACGATGAAATTCGCCGCACCATTCAAATTCTCTCGCGTCGCACCAAAAACAATCCGGTGCTAATTGGTGAACCCGGTGTGGGTAAGACTGCCATTGCCGAAGGTTTGGCTCAGCGGATCGTCAAAGGTGACGTACCCGAATCCTTGCGCGATCGCAAACTAATTGCCCTTGACATGGGCGCACTCATCGCCGGAACCAAATACCGGGGTGAATTTGAAGAACGCCTTAAAGCCGTTCTCAAGGAAGTCACCGACTCACGCGGTCAAATCATCATGTTTATTGATGAAATTCACACCGTCGTTGGCGCAGGTGCCGCTCAAGGCTCAATGGATGCCGGAAATTTGCTCAAACCCATGCTGGCGCGGGGTGAACTGCGCTGTATCGGCGCGACGACTCTGGATGAGTACCGCAAATACATCGAGAAAGATGCGGCTCTGGAGCGTCGTTTCCAGCAGGTCTACATCGACCAGCCAACCATCGAGGATACTGTCTCAATTTTGCGGGGTTTGAAAGATCGCTACGAAACGCACCATAACGTCAAGATTTCGGACAGTGCGCTGATTGCGGCTGCGGCGCTTTCGACTCGCTATATTAGCGATCGCTTCCTCCCCGACAAAGCGATTGACCTAGTGGACGAAGCCGCTGCCAAGCTAAAAATGGAAAGCACCTCCAAGCCAGACGAACTGGATGAGGTCGATCGCAAAATTTTGCAGCTTGAAATGGAAAAGCTGTCCCTACGAAAGGAAGTTGACCCCGCTTCTAGAGAACGTTTGGATCGGCTCGACCGCGAACTGGCTGATCTGAAAGAAGAGCAAAGCGCCCTCAACGCCCAGTGGCAAGCAGAGAAAGAAGTCCTGGAACAGCGCAAATCCCTGAAAGAGGAAATCGACCACATTGTGAATGTTGAGATTCCTCAAGCGGAGCGCGACTATGACCTGAACCGAGCCGCAGAACTGCGCTACGGCAAACTCACCGACCTCCAGCGCAAGCTAGAGGAAACGGAGGAGAAGCTGGAGTTGACCCAAAAGACGGGGCGATCGCTCCTCCGTGAAGAAGTCACCGAAGCCGACATTGCCGAAATCATCTCCAAGTGGACAGGCATCCCCGTTAGCAAGCTGGTCGAATCTGAGATGCAGAAGCTTCTGCAATTGGAAGATGAACTGCACCGCCGGGTGGTTGGTCAGGAAGAAGCGGTTACTGCCGTAGCCGATTCCATCCAGCGCTCTCGTGCGGGACTGGCTGACCCCAACCGCCCTACCGCCAGCTTCATCTTCCTCGGACCTACCGGAGTCGGTAAGACAGAATTAGCAAAAGCCCTCGCCGCCTACCTGTTTGATACCGAAGAGGCAATGGTGCGAATCGATATGTCCGAGTACATGGAGAAACACGCCGTCTCTCGCCTGATCGGTGCGCCTCCCGGATATGTGGGCTACGAGGAAGGCGGACAGTTGACCGAAGCAATTCGTCGTCGCCCCTATGCGGTGATTCTGTTTGACGAAATCGAGAAGGCACATCCCGACGTGTTTAACGTCATGCTGCAAATTCTCGATGACGGTCGCGTTACCGACTCGCAGGGTCGCACGGTAGACTTCAAAAACACCGTGATCATCATGACCAGCAACATCGGCTCTCAATACATTCTTGATATAGCCGCCGATGATGCCCGCTATGAAGAGATGCAATCGCGCGTCATGGAGGCAATGCGAACCAGCTTCCGCCCCGAATTCCTCAACCGCATCGACGAAATCATCATCTTCCACAGCCTGAAGAAATCGGAACTGCGCGAAATCGTCAAGCTCCAGGTGCAGCGCTTAGCCAAACGGTTGAGCGATCGCAAAATGTCTCTGCGCCTCTCCGAGTCAGCCCTCGACTTCCTCGCCGAAGTCGGCTACGACCCCGTGTTTGGTGCCCGTCCGCTCAAGCGAGCCATCCAGCGCGAACTTGAAACCCAAATTGCTAAACACATCCTGCGCGGCGAGTTCATTGATAACGACACCATCTTCGTCGATGTGGAGAACGAGCGATTGGCGTTCAAACGCCTCCCCGCCGAACTGGTGACAACTTAACTTTCATTCTCGCCCCCACTCCTCGTCCCCAGGCTCCGCCTGGGGATGTTTGTATGGAGGCTCTGCCTCGTGAAGAAAGAGGCAGAGCCTCTGAATGAGCATTACCGGGCAAAGCCTGGTAACAAGCTAAACGAGCTAAACGAGCTAACGGAGGGGGCGATCGCCATGCAGGTGAGAGCGATCGCCTTCTTTGCTCTTGTTTTCTCAATCGTAAACGTCAGTTACCTCTATTAGCGACCATTGCGAGTAGTGGTGAAATCATCAGTGATGGGGAGGAAGCAATCAGAACTGAACTTGACATGACCGGAAATAATTCGGCAGTGGTCAAGAACAATTCGGCAGTGGTCAAGAACGATTCGGCAGTGGTCAAGAACGATTCGGCAGCGGTCAAGAACGATTCGGCAGTGGTCAAGAACGATTCGGCAGCGGTCAGGAGTTTTTTGGAGACGCAAGACCCGATGACGATGAGCGGCGCATCGCATTTCATCCGCAACACCTGACGATGAACCTGGAGGACTGGCGATCGCCCACTGTGCATAAGCTCCCACCTTTTCGGGGGCGATCGCTCAACAACTCGCTCTACAATATGAACTAACTCAAGTCCGTCTCTGAGGCAACTCACCATGCCAGCCAGCACAGCCACCTATGAAGCCACCTGGGAAAAACTGCCAGACGACTTCGTTTTAGACGATCAACCTGTGGACAACATCAATCAACCTGCTCTGGCAGCCGCACTCACAGAAAGCCTGCAAATGGCTGGAAAGCTGCCCGCCAATGCCCTGACCATGACAAACTACGGCATCTGTGCCAACTTAAACGGTCGAGTTGTCGTCAAAGCCCCCGATTGGGGATATGTCGCCGCGATTCGAGTACCTCGCAATGAGGTTATAAGGAGCTACACTCCCAAGCTTCAGGGTGACATCCCAGCAATCGTAATGGAATTTCTCTCAGACACAGACGGGACAGAATATTCCAGCAAACCCACCTACCCGCCCGGTAAGTGGTTCTTCTATGAGCAGATTTTGCAGGTGCCAAACTACGCCCTGTTTGAACCCAACTCAGGTGCATTAGAGGTTTATCGGCTAGATGATTTAGGACGCTATCAGCTTCAAACAGCCGATGCCAATAACCGCTATTGGATTGCTGAGATCAACTTATTCCTGGGAATCTGGCAGGGCAGGCGAGAAAACCGCGACGGCGACTGGTTGCGCTGGTGGAATGAGCAGGGAGAACTGCTGCTGTGGGGGGCAGAGCTAGCGGAGCAAGAACGCCAGCGGACTGAGCAGGAACGCCAGCGGGCGGAACGGCTGGCAGCCCAGTTACGAGCCGCAGGGATTGAGCCAGATATGTAAGGACTGGGATAGGGGAAGAGCGATGAGACTGTACAGTTTTTTGTGTAAGCGGTCAAAATTAGCTCAAACATGAGGAGACCGCCCATGCCTCGCCGTCGTCGCCCTGAAGCTAAAGTAGACCACCTGCTCGATGAACACAGAGCTAAGACGGCACCCTGACCCGATTCGCTATACCCTGTTAGCCGCATTTTGCTGGTTGCGTCTACAAGAGGTTATCGACAATGTGGTTGAGTTGCTGCTTGGACGGCAGAGCCAGAAGGGTTGATGAGAGAAGTCATCTACCCCATTGCTGGGGAAGCAACGTTAGAACAATTGATTGAGCATTTGGGGGATGGTGGCAAGACCTTCTAAGATCACCTTCGGTCTCGCTTACGCTCTGCCTATATTCACCACTACTGTTAGATGCTGCCCTGGATTCTCAAGGCGTTAGCCTTTCGCTGTGACAAGCCTCAAATGCAGCCGGTGATGGACGCTCTGGAACTGCTCAAAGAATATGCTGATAAACCACATCAAGAGAGTTATGCAGCCGACAAACCAGTGCCCATGCACGGGGTGCTTAGCCCAAGCTGGCAATAGCGCGGGAGCCGATGGACACCCACAGGTTGACCGAGTGGCATATAAATTAGCCGTTCTACAAACTGTACGAGACAATCTGCACTGTAAAGAGATGTGGGTCGAGGGAGCGAAACGCTACCGCAATCCGGATGAAGATTTACCCCAAGACTTTGAAATGCAACGCGACGCTTACTATCAGGACTTGCAGCAACCCCGTGACGTGAATGAGTTCATCGCCAAAACCCAGCGAGAGATGACCCAAGCATTGGAGCAGTTTAATCGTGGGCTACCCACCCACCGTAAGGTGACGATTACGGATGCCCACAATGGATGGATTAGCCTGACTCCCCTGGAAGTACAACCGGAACCAGAACACTTGCGGAGACTGAAGGAGGAGATTAACCGCCGCTGGTCTATTCTTCCTTTGCTCGACATCCTCAAGGAAACTGACTTTCGGCTGAGGTTGACTCGTCATTTCCATAGCAGTGCCAGTCGGGAGACACTAGACCCGATTGAGCTACAGAAACGGTTGCTGCTGGGACTGTATGCTCTGGGAACGAATCTGGGCATCGAACGTATCGCTTACGGAGAGCATGGAGCCAGTTACTTTGACCTGCACTACGTCCGTCGCAAGTTCTTGAGCGCTGCTCGATCTAACTGGTGATCTTGAATGAAGCCACTCAGCGCACTCTGTTCAACTAGCCAATCTAATGGTTTAGGCATCGGAGCATCAGCCAAAGCATCAGACAAACTGTTGTCGCTAAAGTAAGTTGTGATGCGCCGCTGAATTACCTGTGCCAGGTAATCAAGAGCCTTTTGTAGGGTTTTGGCTGAGATGAGGGCATGAGTTGAAGGAAAGAGGGAGCCAAAATTTATGGCGCCATATCTCATGAGTTGCCCTGATGCCTAGCTGAGCAGACTGGATTTTGCTGCACAACATGAGTGAGTTCATGCGCTAAAAGTTCCTTGCCACTGCTGGTTTCAGGATTGTACTTACCCTCACTAATATAACGGGTATAACTGCTAGGCATAACTGCTAAGTCGAACAAGTAACCGCATATTGCTCTCTTGCACCAAGCTGACAGCACATTCAGAGGCAAGCCATTAGGATAGAACTCACAAATTTATGCAAATGTGAGTATGAATATATATCAAAACTGATGTTGTTTTTTGATTGAATGTTTCACAATCAAACTATAAAGGATGGACAATAAAATAGCCAAGTTAACCTGACTAGTGCGCTCTAGGAAAGCTGGTTTTCCGATACCTTGATTTCGCAAAGACAGCAGGTGTAGAGGAGCGTGAGAGCGAAGGTTTAAAGGAAATCATTGAAGATGCTCAGTTAGAAGACCGCAACCACATTGGAGCATGACTTTTGGGAAGGATCACCGCCCCTACGAGCTGGCTCTAGCTATTTTGAATAAGGAACTCGAACACGAGGGCTGGTTTAGTGAGCTTTTGGGTGAGTCTCCTTCAGGACACATTTACTCGACTGCCCCTGGTATCACTTCCAATATGGCAAGTACAGAGAAGTGAGTGCGTTAGACACAAAAACTTAAGGCTAGAGGTGATGATATGGACGCTCATGAACTTCTGGAACGATATGCCGCAGGTGAGCGAAACTTTGACACTGTAGACCTAAGCGGAACCTACTTGCGCGGCGCAGATTTACGAGGCGTAGACTTAAAGAAAGCGATTTTATATGAAGCAGATTTAAGCGGTGCTTACCTGGTTGGGGCAGAGCTAAATGGGGTCGTATTAAGGGAAGCAAACCTGAATGGCGCACGGCTGAGTGGCGCACACCTGGTTGGGGCAGATCTGAGTAAAGCAAGTTTAGTGGGGGCAGATTTGAGCGGCACGACGCTATGGAGAGCCACCCTGAGGCGGACAAATCTTTCTGGCGCAAACCTAAATCGGGCTAGCTTAAACGAAGCAAACTTATCAGAGGCTATCCTAAATTCGGTTGATCTTAGAGATGCACGTCTGGCTAGGGCAAATTTAACCGGAGCAAATTTGAGTGAAGCAACCCTAGCTAAGGCAGATTTGAGTCAAGTTAAACTGGTTTTGGCTAGCTTATGTGGCGCTGATTTAGAGCGGGCGAATTTGACCGGGGCAAACTTGTCAGACTCAGACCTGAGTTGGGTGAACCTTGATGGCGCGAATTTGCGTCAGGCAAACCTGAGTCGGGTGAACTTGGGAGAGGCGGAGCTAACTGGAACGAATTTGTATCAGGCAAACCTAACCGCTGCAAAGCTGATTGTGACAATTCTGCGGGGTGCAAATTTGGAGCGGGCAGAGCTAATCAGCGCAAATTTGTCTGGAGCGGATCTGAGTTGGGCAAACCTGGATTACGCAAACCTGAGCGGAGCTAATCTGCATCGAGCAATTTTGGCTGATGTGCGGTTGAGCTACACGATTTTGCGGGGCGCAAATTTGAGCGAAGCAAAGCTTAATTCAGAAATGCAGGTTCTCAATTCTCTAGATTTTAGTTGGGCAACAATGCCTGATGGTGCAGTTCACGGCTAAATTGGAGTCTATAGCAAAAGGATGAAGGGTGAAGGAGTGGGGAATCTGTGCTTGATTTGAGGCAAATTCGAGAGAAGACGGAGCAGATTCAGGAGCGTCTGAATTTGCGGGGAGGTTATGATCTAAATCCAATTTTGGCACTTGACCAACAGCAGCGTGAGCTAGAAGGAAGGCGATCGCAGCTTCAAGCTCGAAGCAACGAAATTGGCAAACTGGTAGGTCAGAAAATGAAATCGGGTGCTGACCCGAAAAGTGAGGAAATTCACGCACTTCGAGATGAGGGCAATCAGGTCAAGGCGCAACTGAGTGAACTGGAGCCGCAAGAGAGAGATCTAAAGGCTCAGCTAGAGGCTTTGCTGCTGACGCTACCCAACCTGCCCAGCGAATCAACCCCAATTGGCAAAAGTGAGGACGAAAACGTTGAAATTCGGCGCTGGGGTGATGAATATTTGCCCCAAAATCCAAACATCCTGCCTCACTGGGAAATTGGCGAAAAGCTAAAAATCCTCAACTTTGAACGCTCAACTAAAGTAGCTCAAAGCCGTTTTGTAACGCTAATTGGCGCAGGGGCGGCGCTAGAGCGGGCGCTGATTCAGTTGATGCTCGATCGCCAAATTCGAGCAGGCTACCTGGAAGTGATTCCGCCATTCCTAATCAATAGCCAGTCGCTCACCGCATCGGGGCAGTTGCCCAAGTTTTCTGAGGAAAGCTTTAAGTGCGATCGCGACGATCTCTGGCTCACGCCAACTGCTGAAGTGCCCGTCACTAACCTTTACCGTGACGAAATTCTCTCTGTTGAAGAATTACCCATTCACCACTGCGCCTACACGCCTTGCTTCCGCCGCGAAGCAGGCAGCTACGGACGAGACACCAGAGGCTTAATTCGGCTCCATCAGTTTAACAAGGTAGAGCTATTCAAGTTTGTCCATCCCGACACCTCCGAGCCAGAACACCAGACCCTAACGCGAGACGCAGAAGCCATTTTGCAGGCACTTCAGCTTCCCTATCGAGTGATTGAGCTATGCACGGGCGATCTGGGCTTTGCTGCCGGAAAAACCTATGACCTGGAAGTGTGGTTACCCTCATCGGGCAAATATCGGGAAATTTCAAGCTGCTCAAACTGCTACGACTTTCAGGCGCGGCGCGGCAACATTCGGTTTAAGGAACCAGGCAAAAAAGGAACCCAATTTGTTCACACCCTGAATGGCTCTGGTCTGGCAGTAGGTCGCACAATGGCAGCTATTCTAGAGAACTACCAGCAGCCCGATGGCACAATTCGCCTGCCAGAAGCATTACAGCCATACTTGGGGCGCGAGATACTTTAGGTAGGGCGTTGGTCATTGGTCATTGATGCGACGTGCAACTCAAGCTCTGGAAACCTGGTTTTTTGGTGGAGCAGACATCTTGCCTGCTTAATTTGGATGGGCAAGATGCCTATCCCACAAGGAGCTAGAAAAAGTTACTCGTTCCCAAGCTGGAGCTTAGGCAACAGACAGACTTGGCAACCAGGCAAGAACCAATAACCAGTCACTAAAGACCAATGACCCTACGGTAAACTGAACCTCCGATCGACTTCCCGTGCCGCAGAGCCTCGATAGATTCGCTCGGATTGCTCTGGAGGTAGCCATCTAGCTCCGGGGAAATGGACTTCGGGAGTCGCGTCATCCTCCATGTAAACCGTAAACTGGCTTTGTGGCGGCACGTAGGCGTGATGTACCGGATCGTAAGCAAAAACTTCACCCGTCTCAATGTGGTAGATCCAGGCGTGGAGGCTGAGTTTGTCCTGATAGAGCTTGGATCGCACTACCGGATAAGTCCGCAGGTTCTCGATTTGAGTGAGGACATTTTCAGCGATCGCCAACTCCAGCAATTCCTCACCCTGGCGATCGCTGTAGTTTTCCTTGATCAGCCGCCGTGTTGCCTCTGCGTGTTTTAGCCAGTCACAGACCAGCGGCATTTCTTCCTCAAGCTCATTCAGCTTGAGCAGTCCTTTCATTGCCCCACAGTGAGAATGTCCACAAACAATAATCTGCTCGATTCCCAGCGCGTGAATTGCGTATTCGATTGCCGCCCCTTCCCCCCCATTCGCCGCCCCATAGGGAGGAATGATATTACCCGCATTGCGAACGACAAACAGTTCGCCGACCTGAGCCTGAGTAATCAAATTGGGGTCAACCCGCGAATCGGAGCAGGCAATGAACAAGACTCGCGGCTTCTGACCGTGCGCGAGTTGCTCAAACAATTCCTGATGCTGGCTAAAGTAGCTGGTCTGAAAATCACGCAGACCTTTGATTAGTTTCCTCATGTCCCTCGTTCCCCATAGGACATCTATCCTACCGTCTTGGCACTGCGTTTTTCCATTTATGTAGCGTTATGTAGTGAATCGTAGGAGCAGATTTTGCTTCAGATCTGATTAGCTAAACTTATGCCAGTTTTCTATGAAGCTGCACTGAATCAGGGACTGAGATCTGCGACTTCTTCGAGACGTCGCAGATCTTAGCGATCTTTTACTTATTTCAGTTTCAACTGACTTAAGCGATTAGCCCGGAATTGACTCCAGGGCGGGTTATTGGGTAATAGACCAGCCTGGCGCAAGATCTCAGTTCACCTTCCATCGTTTCTAGCTGCGCTTCAGCAGGGATGAGAAGCGGTCTTTCACCTGATTTAGAGCGCTTGCAATTCCATTGGCTGGACCCGGCTGCGGTGGTATGGCTAGCTGAATTGGCTCATCTTTGAATTCCTTGAGGCGATAGCCATATTCCAGATGCTGCTGGTGCTTTCGCAGCACAGGATAGAGGCGAAAAGCTCCCTGAAGCAAGTCTGCCTGACTGCCAAAAATGGCCTCGCTGATTTGACTGGAACGCTTAACGGCGATCGCCCCCACGGGATACCAGCCCTTTTTCCCTTGAATCCGAATGTAAACCTCAAATTCTGGAATTCCGTCAGCCCGCATCCGGTCAAGCTGCTGAGCCGCTTCAGTGCGTTCTTGCGATCGCTTGGAGAGCTTAGCTTGAGGCTGCGTTTTCCCAAATCCGAGATTAGTTGCCATAAATTACTTGCTATAAACCGTAATAAAAGTTTACAGCGTTTTCAGAAAATTAGTCATTAGTCATCAACAGTCATCAACACAATCTGCGCGATGACCATCCCCCCCCTATAAAAATTTCTGCTAGGTTGACGCATTTCTGTACATTTGCACTACAATTCACTTCTAACGGTTAAGATGCTTGTGAGGACTGGATTTCATGAATAAAGGTGATTTAATTGACGCGGTTGCAGAAAAAGCAGGCGTAACCAAAAAAGAAGCCGATCAAATTTTGACAGCTTTGTTCGAGACCATTCAGGACGCTGTGGCCAAAGGTGAAAAAGTGACATTGGTTGGTTTTGGCACCTTTGAACCCCGCGATCGCAAAGAACGAGAAGGTCGTAACCCCAAGAGTGGGGAAACCATCAAAATTCCAGCAACGCGCGTTCCTGCCTTTAGTGCAGGCAAACTGTTTAAGGAAAAAATCTCTGCCAATGGCAAAGTAACCTGAAGCGCTAGAGGCAAAGCACTAGGCAAATAATCCCTTGCATGGCGGGGAAACTTTTTCTAATCCTTTGCTTTAGTAGGGCGTTGCGAAACGCCCCTACCCGAAAACCGAACTTGGTGACGAAAACCGAAACTTGGTT
>JAAUQZ010000081.1 GCA_012033355.1 Leptolyngbyaceae cyanobacterium RM1_406_9
GCCCCGACAAACCAGCCCCTAAAGATTTAGGTGTGTGCGTCTTCGTAGGGCATTCGCAACGCCCTACAGGATCAGTCAACACCAGGATGCCGTGAAGGTGATTGGGCATGACAACCCATGCATCTAAATGAACGTAAGAATATTGCATTGCCAGCCAAAGATACACATTTGCCGCAATCTGCCCCAATTCATTCAACCGCATCTCCCCATCTGTAATTTCGCCAAATAAACATTCTCGCTGATGGGTACAAACGGTAATGAAGTATGCACCAGGCGATGAGTAATCATATCCTTGCAACCGGATCGATCGCCGATGATGTTTGTCCAGGTTATATTTCACAAAATTCTGCCCCTGTAGTTGATCGATAGCAGAATTCCCGGATGCAGAGGGGCGATCGCAACTAGACAACTTCTAATCAATCCAGTGGTAGGTTGGGTGAAGCGCAGCGGAACCCAACCCCGTAAACTTGGCGCACTGCAAGTTTGTGCATCAACTAGGCATTAAATTTGCGATGTCTCCTCTAGGAGGAAACCAGATGAAGCAACAACCAACTGACCGAATGTTTTCCCACGTGTCATCAGACTATGCAAAGCACCGACCAAGCTATGCAGCCAGCACGATTGACAAAATTTTAGAGGGACTTCAAGCACCCTCTCAACTCGTTGCGGTAGACATTGGAGCCGGAACCGGGATCGCGTCTCGACAACTCGCTGAACGAGGGGTGAAAGTTTTAGCGGTTGAACCTGACCCAGCCATGATTCAAGCAGCGACCCCTCATCACTCGTGGAGTTTCGAGCCGCAACAGCAGAAGCAACAGATCTGCCCGGTAGTTTCGCTGACCTCGTGACTTGCTTTACAGCTTTTCACTGGTTTGACTTTGAGCCTAGCCTGCGAGAGTTCCGACGAATCCTAAAGCCATCAGGACGACTCGCCCTCATCTGGAATCCCTGGGACTCCACCGATCCCTTTACTCGGTGCTATTCTCAACTGGTCTTCAAAGCCTCTAAGCGATATCGCACAAAGATGGCTCCTTACAGCAACTATCCGTTTGGCTATGTCAAACTAGCCCGCATGGGGTTACTGCGATATTTTCACTGGATGCCGCATTTTACAAACGTTCGCCGCTATAGCTTTGCTCACCAACAGACAGCAAAGCTTGAAACGCTGATTGGCTGCGCTCGTTCTCAAAGCTTTGTGCCCAAGGAAGGAAACGTCTGGGAACAACTTGTTATAGATTTAGGCAATTTGGTAGAAAGTAGCGAAGCAACTCACCATCTTGCTTATAGAACAATTCTCTTCCTGGCTCAACCTGCATCCAGAGAAGCTAAACCCCTGTAATGGGTTCACCTCGGTCTTGTAAAACTTCAATGTAAAGAGCGATCGCCTCTTCAGCATTCGCAAGAGCCTCTTCACGGGTCTTGCCTTGTGTGATACATCCCGGTAAGCTTGGTGCTTCAATTACAAAGTAACCATCTTCGCCGGGATACAGCAGCACCTTGCGCTTAAAGGTAGCTGGAAACGTTGCCTCAGTCATTGCTCTATACCTGTTCCGGTTATTGTTCAAAATGCTAGCATTTCAGCGATTGCAAACCTTGTTCTCTCAGAGCAGCAGACGGGAATCCTGAAGGAAATTCAATCCTTAAGGAGAAATATTGTGCCCTACCAAGACATTAACGTTCGCCTCTCTGAGGCTGACCTGCAAGAAATCAAGCAGGCGATCGACACAATTCAGAGCAAGATGTCTTTCCTGATTACGCTGACTCAGGAAGAACGCAAACGGCTCTACAAAATGGGCGATAAGCGCCTAGCTTTTGTGCAAAACAGCATTAACGTCGCCCAAAGCAACCGTAACATTTTGCCTGCCAGCTTTGACCTGGAGGCTTACACAAACGACTATCGGCTTGCCGCCAACCTCAACGAGTTGCTGATGCGCCTAACTCAGATTACTGAGCAGGTAGACGATACGCTGATGGCAGTGGGCAGTGAAGCGATGGGCAGCAGCCTGACCGTCTATGAGTACGTCAAGACGGCTGCTAAAAAGACCCCCGGTTTGAAAGCGATCGCCGAACAACTGGGTAGCTTGTTCAAGGCAATCAGAAGCAAGCCCGCTAGACCTGCAACTAACGATTCTGAACCGCTCAGCTAGGTTGGCGATGGGTTGAGAATGACAGCTAATGCTCTGGCGATCGCGCTTGATAGTCGGGCATTCGTTAGCGAACCCCAACCCATTGCGCCTGATACTAAAAGATTCATAGCCGAACCGCTACACATTGGCTGTCGAATCCCCAGGCTTCATCGGTAATGCTCAGATCATCAAGCTCGAACTTCCAAGCTTCATCAGTGAATCTCAGATCATCAAGCTCGAACTCTCAAGCTTCATCGGTGAACCTCAAACTATCAGGCTCGAACCTCACAGCTTCATCGGTAATGCTCAGATTATCAAGCTCGAACTTCCAAGCTTCATCAGCGGACTTCAGACATCAAGCTCGAACCTCAGAGCTTCATCAACGAACTTCAAACCATCAAGCTCGAACCTCCAAGCTTCATCGGTGATGCTCAGATCATCAAGCTCGAACCTCAGAGCTTCGCAAGTGTTAAGATCTGCGACTTCTTCGAGAAGTCGCAGATCTGAGCGCCAACTTTACCCAGCATGAACTGTTGTCGTTGACACTGGCGTGGTCTGAAGCAAATGCTGACCGAGGCGACGAGCCAGCGCCAAGATAGTGAAAGTCGGTGAGTAGGATGGGCCAGTAGGGAACACCGCTGAACTTGCTACATAGAGATTCTCTGTCCCAAACACCCGACAGTTTGTATCAACCACGCCTTCTTCGGGATGGTTAGCCATGCGGGTCGTGCCCATTTGGTGGGCTGCGTCAGTCATATTTTCTAATGTGGGCGGGTCATTGCCAAAGTCAAAGGTTCCCAGCCCGACCTCGGCAAACCGCTGGGTCAAGAGTTCTAGTGTTTTCGCCATTGAGCGCCGATCGTGGTCGGTGAAGCACCAGTTTACCTCCAGCTTTCGCTGTCCCAGTGCATCGATTTCTGTGCCTAGCTTTAAGCAGCTACTCTTTTGGGGCACCTGTTCGGTAACAAACTTGATCCGATAGGAAGCGATCGCCCCATTCCCATCCTGACAAATCGGACGAAAGCGTAAGATTCGCCACAGTCGATCCGCTGGCTGCTCATAGATCGGCTTCAGGTAGAGGACGTGTTCAAGCAACTGATGCTCTTCCTGAGTTTTGTCGTCCAGCGCAAAGCAAATGCAGAAACGCGGCTTAGGACCGTACTGCAACTCGTTAGCATATTGTCGAGTCAGAGGCCCAGGTCGCAAGCTCCCTGTATGGTGCTTGGGATGATCGGTGTAAAAGCGACCCACCAGATCGTGTGCGTTGCCAATTCCGTGAGGAAGTTGACGATCTGAAGCAAGTAAAAGACGTGCTGCCTCAAATGCTCCGGTTGCAATGATAACTGTGTCGCCTTCGACTGTCAGTTCTCGACCTTCGAGCGAGCGGCAAACCACTGCGGTGACTCGCTGGCAGGAGTCGTCAAGCCTTAGCTCCGTCGCGGTCGCACCCAGCACGACGCGCAAATTTTCTGAGCGGCGCATCTCATCACCAAAGCGAATTGCCGTGCGCGTAGGAGACTTTTCCCAGTAGAAGCTGGTCATCTTTAAGCCATCTGCGGCTAGCGTTGTGCGAAGTGCGGTAATTTCAGGGCGAACGGCTTCTGCCTCCAAATCACCAAACCCATAGTCTTTTGCGGCTGAGCGATAGTGTTCCAGAACATCCTCAAAGTCGATCGGCCAGCCGCTGTTGGCAACCCAGGGTCTGCCCTCAAAGTCGATTGGCTGCAAATATTTCCATTTGCCTGTCCAGACGTTACTGGTGCCACCAAACTGACGCACTCGGCTGACTCCGCGCAGCTCTGGTGGCAGGTAGCGATGGTAGTAAGAGTCTGGGTCTAGCTCACGGTGGCGCTTGCCCAAAAAGATCACATCATTCAACGCCTGAATCGATGGCTCAAAGCGATCGCGCCCACTCTCCACCAGCACAACGTCTCGCCCATGACGCGCTAAGTGTGTCGCCACCTCAGCCCCCGCGATCCCGGAGCCAAGCACAACGACTTGCCCCCGCAGTTTTGTTTGTTCGCCTAGTTCGAGAATGTCGGTAATCATGAAATCTCCAGTTAAGAATGCTGTGAAATGTTTGGCAATCGCACCTGATCCTGAAATGCCTATCACAGAATTTCAATCTACCCCGTTCGATTCTGTACACTCAGAGATAATCGGCTGCATAGCCTCAGTTTTAAGCTTTTGCAGTGACTTTCAGGCAATCTAGTCAGTCTCTCAAGTGTCAACTGTGAATCTTAACCTATCCCTCCTAAGTTCTGCAAAACCCCCAAGTATACTCAAAACCCTCAGCAACTCAATAAAACGGTTTATCCCTCATCCCTCATCCTCCATCCTTCATCCCTTCAAAGAGAGATATATCCTACGGCAGTTTTGCTTTATCCCAGAACCCTCTATTTTCAGGAAGACGTGTTCAGACAAGGGGAATCTGCGGTGAAGATTGGCGCTCGTTACCTGGATGGAAATCGTTGTGAATTCACGCTTTGGGCACCTTTGCTGGATCAGGTAGCGGTAAAGCTGGTCGCCCCCACAGAAAAGTCGCTGCCGATGCAGCCCGGTGAGCATGGCTACTGGCAGGTTACGGCTGACGACATTCAGCCGGGAACTCGTTACTTCTACGATTTAGGAGAATGCGATCGCCCTGATCCCGCTTCTCAATTCCAGCCTGAAGGCGTACATGGCCCATCTGAAGTCGTTGACCATCAGGCGTTTAGCTGGACCGATCAAGATTGGTCAGGCGTACCGCTGGATGAAATGGTGATCTATGAACTGCACGTCGGCACCTTTACACCAGAGGGCACGTTTGAAGCGATCGCCCCTCGTCTCCGCCAGCTCAAAGAATTAGGTATCAACGCAATCGAAATTATGCCCGTTGCTCAGTTTCCGGGCGATCGCAACTGGGGCTATGACGGCGTGTATCCATTTGCCGTGCAGCATTCCTACGGTGAACCAGACGGCTTAAAGCAGCTTGTTAATATTTGCCATCAAGAAGGATTTGCCGTCATCTTAGACGTGGTGTATAACCACTTTGGCCCTGAAGGAAATTACACCAGTAACTTTGCGCCCTTCTTTACCGAAACCTACAAAACACCCTGGGGTAGTGCGATCAACTTCGATGATGCTTATAGTCAAGGGGTAAGAAATTACTTCATCGAAAATGCGCTTTACTGGTTTGAGCAGTATCGTTTTGATGCACTGCGTTTAGATGCGATTCACGCAATTTATGACTTGGGCGCAAAGCATTTTCTGAGAGAATTAGCGGATGACGTAGCCGCTCTATCGAAACAAATCGGGCGTAAGCTGTACCTGATTGCCGAAAGTGACTTAAATGATGTGCGCGTCATTCAGGAACCCGAAACCGGCGGTCACGGCATGGATGCTCAGTGGAGTGATGACTTTCATCATTGCCTGCACACGTTGCTAACCGGGGAGCAAATCGGCTATTACCGGGACTTTGGCACCTGTGGGCAGTTGGCAAAAGCATACAAAAACAGTTTTGTTTATGACTGGCAATATTCTGCTGAGCGCAAGCGCTATCATGGCAGCGACGCAAGCGATCGCCCTGGCTATCAGTTTGTTGTCTGCACCCAAAACCATGACCAGGTTGGTAATCGGATGTTGGGCGATCGCCTCTCCACCCTGGTTTCCTTTGAAGCGCTGAAACTAGCAGCGGGTGCTTTGTTGCTCTCCCCTAATATTCCAATGCTATTTATGGGTGAAGAATACGGCGAAGAATCGCCCTTTTTGTATTTCGTGAGTCACACTGATCCAGACTTAGTTGAAGCAGTCAGAGCAGGCAGAAAAAGAGAATTTGCTGCATTTCACCTGGAGGGAGAATACTCCGATCCTCAAAGTCCTGAAACCTTCAAACAATCACAGTTGAAATGGGAGCAGCAAAACGAAGGAAAACACAAGGCATTACGGAATTTGTATCAACATTTGATTCACCTGCGTCAAACAATTCCTGCGCTCAAAAACCTTGACAAACAAAACTTAGAGGCTACTGTACAGGAGGAAAAGAAACTACTGTTTTTACACCGTTGGCAAGATAGCAGCAAACTCTTTTGCATTCTCAATTTCAATAACGAAGAGGTTGGTTTTAGCGCAAATTTACCCAACGGCGACTGGCAAAAGATCCTAGATTCTGCTGAATCAAAATGGATGGGGGCAGGTTCTGCTCTGCCCGATCGTTTCTCTCAATCAGATTCACCGCTCACCATTTCCGCTCAAAGTTTTGCAGTTTACCAGGCTTAAGCGGATTAGGCTGAAGCTCAGATCTGCGACTTCTCAAAGAAGTCGCAGATCTGAAATCCCTTAAGAATCATCTTTAAACTTATTTCTTCCCAACCCCCTATGAGAATTCCCACCTCTACTTATCGCATTCAATTTCACGCTGGATTCCCCTTTGAGGCAGCAAAACGGATTGTTGCTTACCTGGCAGATTTGGGAATTTCTGATCTCTATGCGTCGCCCATCTTCAAAGCCAGGGCGGGCAGTACACACGGTTACGATATTGTCGATCCAACACAGCTTAATCCAGAGTTGGGTAGTCAGGAAGAGTTTGAATCGCTGGTCAGTGAACTGCAAAAATATGAGATGGGTTGGCTGCAAGATATTGTGCCCAACCATATGGCCTACGACAGTCAAAATAAACTGTTGATGGATGTCCTTGAAAATGGGTCTGATTCAGAATCATTCGATTTCTTTGATATTGAATGGAACCATTCCTATGAAGACATTCATGGACGGGTCCTTGCGCCGCTGTTGGGCAATTTCTATGGACGCTGTTTAGAAAACGGAGAGATTCAGCTTGGCTATGATGAAACAGGCTTGAGCGTTAATTATTACAGCTTGAAATTGCCTGTTCGCGTTGAATCCTATGCTCGGTTTATTACGCAGAATTTAGGTGGGTTGGCGCGATCGCTCGGCAGACACCATCCCGATTTTGTTAAGCTACTGGGAATTCTTTACATCGTCAAAAACATTCCCACTGAAGCAAAAGGTAAAGAGCGTTACGACCAGGTTGAATTTGTTAAAGGACTGCTCTGGGAGCTTTACACTCAAAACCAGGATGTGAAAGAGTTTGTAGACAGCAACGTAGAGTTTTTTAACGGGCAGGAAGGGCATCCCGAAAGCTTTAATCCCCTAGATAATTTGCTGTCAGAGCAGTTTTATCGTCTTGCTTTCTGGAAAGTGGGCGCAGAAGAAATTAACTATCGCAGGTTCTTTACTGTCAATGAGTTAATTTCTCTAAGAATCGAGGAACCCAAAGTTTTTCACAAAACCCATTCTCTAATTAGTCAGCTCGTTGAAGAAGGCAAAGTTACCGGACTCCGAATCGATCACATTGATGGACTTTACGATCCCACTCAATATCTAGAGCGGCTCCGGGAAAAGATGGGTAACGTTTACATCACTGTCGAGAAGATTCTTGAGCTTGAGGAGGATTTATCGGACATTTGGCCCATAGAGGGAACTAGCGGCTATGACTTCATGAACTACGTCAATGGAGTCTTTTGTCGGCGTGAAACAGAGCAGCGGCTGCAAAAAATCTACACCCGATTTACTGAACTCAATCAGCCTTACAAAGAACTCGTCGTTGAGAAGAAAAAACTGATTATTGAGAGAAATTTGGCTGGAGATCTAGAAAACCTGGCGCTTAGCTTGAAACGGGTGGCAGGGCAAACTCGACAGGGCAGCGACTTCACTTTAAACGGCTTACAAAGAGCGTTGATAGAAGTTTTGGCACTGTTTCCTGTCTATCGAACCTATATTAATCCTCAAGGTTTAACGGAGGCAGATCGAAAGCAGGTCAATCAGGTCATTGAAAAAGCAAAAACTCAGCTTGCTTTACTGTTGAATGAACTGGATTTTATCAGGAAGCTACTGCTGTTGGAATATGACGAGTTTCTGACTCAAACTCAGCGAGAAGAATGGCTACATTTTGTCATGAGACTTCAGCAACTAACTGGTCCACTCATGGCAAAAGGGGTTGAAGATACGTTGCTGTATGTCTATAGCCGACTGCTTTCACTCAATGAAGTTGGCGGAAATCCAGGACAGTTCGGCATTTCACTCTCTGCGTTTCATGAGTTTAATCAAAGAAGAAATGAGTACTGGAAGAACTCCATGAGCGCTACGGCAACTCATGACACAAAGCGTGGCGAAGATGTGCGATCGCGTCTCAACATCCTTTCCGAAATTCCTGAAGAATGGGAGCGGCAGGTAATGCGCTGGAGCGAAATTAATCAGCCGAAGAAACTGCAAATTGGCGATAGAGTAATTCCCAGTGCGAATGACGAGTATTTTCTTTACCAAACGCTATTAGGGGCTTTTCCGTTTGATCAGAATGGCGATCGCTCCACCTTCCTTACGCGCATCAAAGACTATGTGATCAAAGCCGTAAGAGAAGCCAAAGTTCACACTGCCTGGTTGCGTCCTGATTCTGAATACGAAGAAGGCTACTTAAGCTTCGTAGAACAGGTTTTGGACTCGGATAAAGGGAGTGACTTTTTGCAGGAATTTCTGCCCTTTCAAAAGCGAATTTCAGACTACGGCATCTTCAATTCTCTCTCCCAAGTTTTGCTCAAGAACACGGCTCCTGGTGTGCCCGATCTCTATCAGGGAACTGAATTTTGGGATTTGAGTTTGGTCGATCCAGACAATCGCCGTCCAGTTGACTATGACCAGCGAATTTCTTGCCTGCATGAGCTAGAAGCCGGAATCGAACAAGATATTTTGTCGCTTCTCGATGGCTTGCTTGAGACGAGAGTAGACGGTCGGATTAAATTATTCCTGACTTTCAGAGTGCTTCAAGCTAGAAAGGCAAATCGATTGCTGTTTGAGCAAGGAAACTATCAGCCGTTGTCAGTCAGCGGTAAGTTTAAAGATCACGTTATTGCTTTTGCTCGCAGCTTTGAAGGTAAGACGGCGATCGCCATTACTCCCCGATTCCTTACAGGACTGATTGAAGCGGGTCAGTTGCCTTTGGGAGAACAAATTTGGGCTGATACTGCGATCGAACTACCTACTGGCTCATCTTCCAGTTGGCAAAACGCAATTTCCGCTCAATCCCTACAAGCCAAGAGCAACCTACCCGTTGGAGAAGCCCTCAAACACTTTCCTGTTGCACTGCTGATTGATTAAACCGTGACTGACTATTAGAACAAGCTTTACCGCAGTATACAGTAGTCCTAAATCAGTTGTAAGATGAGCGAGTTGTAAGAAGCGCACTCCTTTAGGGTGTACTTCTCACAACTCATCTGGGGTGCATAGCGCCCTAACAAATCAGTGAAATAGATAAAGAGCTAGTCAATGTTCAGCACGTTTTGTGTTTTGTTAGTCTGCGCTCAACTACATTTTCTCTTTAGCATCTTTACGGTTGGCTTGGCGCTTCAGTCTTGGCTTAATCGTATCTGGTCATCGACAGCTTTAACCCAACCATCCTACAGTTCGTTACTCGTGCCTGTCGCTTTGGGAATCTATTGGAATACTACTCAATTCTACATCTTTTACAATACAGGACTAACATCTTCAAAATACATTCTGATTCTCAAATATTTGCTCGATATCTTAATACTTGTAGCTTCACTGGCGCTAAATCGTCTCCTTATCCACAACATTTTGCGTCAAGTAAAAGTTGTCATAACCCGTAGATCAACTTACTGTCTGGGTATGGCCGCTCTGTCTATAGGGTTAGCCTCTTTTTATTATTTTCCCTACGCCTTCGACAATGCTCAATTGAGTTGGACTCAATATTTGATTAAGCCACAAATTTCATTTTGGGCTTCTAATAATTATGGACAAATCGGTTATTCATCCCTTATTTATTACATCGGTTACTTGTTTGACTATATTCCTCTAACAACCGTTTCTAGTGCTTTTAAGCCAGCTTTATTTATTTTAATTCTCCTATGCTGTTTCTATACATTTGAGCAAATTCGCTACAAACCCCTATGGCTTTTTTCGGCTCTTTACTTCTTTATCCTATTCTTTAGCGCATTTGGTCAATGGGGGGCTTTTGTCACTGGAAAACCATCGATATATGGGGTTATTCTTAGTATAGTTTTCTTTGCGTCTTTTCTCAAACCCTTTGAAGAGGTTAAGTTTAATGAGGTTTATTTATACTTTTCAGTAGCTGCTTTCAGCGGTATCATAACCATTCCGTATATGGCTATGTTTAGTTTATTTGTATTTTTTACTTCTGCCGAAAAAAATATTTTGACTAGGAAGTTCCGCAACCTAATAGTTGTTGCTTTCTTCCCTTTATTCGTCGCTGCTTCCTACGCCACATCCTTGTCTACCATTCGGTTGCAGTTGGTTTGTTAGCTTCTTTGCTAATGATTAGTCTTCTCGCAAAACTTGACTTTAACTCTGATAGAAATCACCGAATTTTTAATAATTCCTTTTTGAGAAGAGGAACAGCATTCTTGCCATTGATTGGAATAGCTGCTAGCTATTTTTTGATGCCAGCGACTCTTATCCCAAACGGCAGATCGCCTTTTCCTCTGGACGGGACTACAACGCTCCTCGAATATTTGCTTTATCAAGATAAGAAAATTGCTCCAGTGATAATTGTTCTTGGAGCAGTCAGCGCTATTTTACTCCCCTTTATTGTTAGTCGAAAGGACAAGTTTGGTATTCAGGCATTTTGCATTTGGCCCATTGCAACGATAGTGTTCGTTTTAGTTGTCGTACACTTGAATATTCCTCTTCCTCTTCATCCATCTATATTTTGGAATGTTATTAAGGATGTTGTTCAGTGGTATGGAGGTCCACTCTTTGGACTGCTAGTGTTGCTGCTTATTCTTGAAAGCTTTGTTCTCTTCAAGGAACGCCTTAAGAAATCAAAATTACTGCCCCCCAATAAAGAAAATGCCTTTGTGCAATTTGTAGGAATTTTTCTCTTGACTGCTATTTTGCTAGGGCACATTGGATATTTTCAGAGGACATTAGCTTACCAACCGCCAACCTTCACATCTATTGGAGGGCACGGCGATCCAGATCTTGCAATTTTGGCCGAACATATATGGAGTAAACCTGGAGTTAAAACATTTGTAATGACAAACAGTTCTAATTATTTCTACCCTAATGGAATAATTAGACACTATGGTTCGACTCCGGAGAGATTTGATCAGGAAGATATAGATAAATGGCTGAAGAAGTTGGAAGGAGAGCAGCAATTTTGGATGATTGTTAACGTCCCGTATGTGGCAACTTTCTTTGAATGGCTAGATCGCCAAAAGGGATCTTCTGAGTATGTAATGCCTTTAGATCACAATTCACATCATTTATTCTTCGTTAAGCTAGACCAGCGTGGAGAGGGTACACCGCCCCCATTTGTAGAAAGGAGTTATCAACTCGGAACTCGAATAGATTTCAGCAGCAAAGGAAATGGGTGGATTTATAACTCTTTGGGCTGGATAGAACCGGGGAGCCAAGCAACCTGGACTAATGGTGAGGAGGCTTCGCTTACAATGACGCTAAACCACTCTCAACCATTGGGCGATCTCTCACTTTCGGCAATAACTAAGGCTTATGTTAATGAACGTCAACCTGAGCTTGAGGTAAACGTTATCGCAAACGGTGAGCCAGTTGGTCAATGGAAGTTTGTTCATGGTCAAAGTTCTGATACTGAACGAGGAGTAATAATTCCAGCGGATTTGGTCAATCAACAAAATTCGCTGCAAATCACATTTCGCATACCCAATGCTAAGTCTCCGGCTGAGTTGGGTTTACACGGTGACACTCGCAAGCTTGGTCTTGCACTGGTGTCTATGAAACTCACGCCTGCTGTTTGCTCTAGTTATACGTTGGGAGAAACCATCGTGTTTGGGCAAGAAGGAAACAGCGAATCTTGTTTGGGGCAGGGTTGGTCAAAACCGGGGAGTTGGGGAACCTGGACTGAGGGCAATGAAGCCTTGCTAAAAATAACCCTTGCTGATCTCGAATCGCCCGGTGATGTTCTGCTTTCGGTAAAGGCGAGAGCTTTTGTCCATGAGGTTCATCCTGAGCTTGATGTAGATGTGATTGTTAACGACGAACAGATTGGTGAGTGGGAATTTGTTCATGGGCAAGCGGAGAGTGGAGTAAGAACAGCCATACTTCCAGCAAGTTTGGTGAACAGGCAAGAACCGCTTCAGATTGCCTTTCGCGTTCCCAATGCCAAATCTCTTGCCGAATTGGGTCTTGCTAGCGATGAGCGTCAGTTTGGACTTGGACTGCTTGAGTTGCGCTTAAGTAAGATTGAGGGTTTGGAGTGAAAGTTTGCCCCTGATTACTCCTTTCCCGCCAAAAGATCAGGGAAGCGGGGGCGCATCCCTGATCTTTTGTGCCTAATCTTTAACCGGGAAGGGAGTAACTAATAAATCTCTGGAAAATCTTTATTTATCTGTGTGAGTCTATCTGTGTGAAGAGTTTGATAGAGACTCAAATCAGCTAATGTGCAGATATAGAAGTATGTTTTGCAGGATGACTCCTATGCACAGTGCCAAAGAGCCAGAACAGAACTCAGATTTTGAGGCAGTTAAAGCAGAAGTCGAGCGGGAATTTGCAGCCGAATTCAACTCCAAAGATTCAGTAAATCAAGAGCCAGTTGCGCTTCCTGATATTGAAGCCGAAATTGGTTTGAAGCAGGTTGACCTTGACCAGAGGGTGATTAACAGCGTTGCAGTAGATAATACAGATAACAATCTAGATGCAGAGGATGACGGTGTTATGGAAGCTGCCGATGAGCAGGAGGAAGTTAGCAACCTCTCACAAGAATCCACTGAATCTTACGGTACCGGACTTCAGGGACAACCTAGCGATCGCACGGGTCGATATTCCCGTCGTGGTGAACATCTGTTAAGTAAACCTGATTACACCCTGACAGGAGGGGATGTAGATGCCAACTACGAAGATGCCGAGGCAGTCGGTGAAGAAGGTGTCGGCGGAACGGTTGAAACACCTGATCAAGATGTGGTTGATGAGTTAGCAGCAGCAGTTGGCATTGAAACCGACGATCGCAGCTTCTTGAGAACCAACGATATGTTAGAGGAGCGCGACGATCGCCGCTGGGAACTGGACCCGACCTCCTCAGAAGACTATCAGGAGCGTCGAGACTAGTCCTACCTACTCCCTTCCCGGTTAAAGATTAAGCTTTTAGTGGGAAAGGAGTAATTTGAGGGCGTTGCTTAATTTGAGTATGAATAGATGTGTGGCGGCACAGTCGCCACGCACCTATTCATAGCTAAAACCAGCAATCCCATTTGAGAGACTAATTTGATTTTTGTGAAAATGCGGGCAGAATTTGCTGAAGTATACGAAGCTTACCTCACTGCCGCCCTTGCAGAACCGTCTGTGATTGCCGTTCTCACCTGGGGACTGAGCGATCACTACACCTGGCTTTCCCGCTTTCAACCCCGTTCTGATGGTCGCTCTGTACGCCCCTTGCCATTAGATGAGCAGCTTCAACGGAAACGGGCGTGGAGGGCGATCGCCTCTGTATTTGATGAGATGCCTGAGTATGATGAGTGAGGCGATCGCCCTTTTCCGATTACCTCGCTCTAATGAATCAGCCGGAGTCATCTGCAAAAATGTTCAGGATGCCTGCCTAGTCTTTCAACTATTGTTGTTTCAAATCTTGAAATTTCTCAAGCTATTTGTGGGATGGGCATCTTGCCCTTAGTACCAGCAACTTTCAATCGTCCGCCATTTGAATTGTTAGCCCTCTCAAACTATAAAGAAGCGCCTCGTGTCGCTAGCCAACGTTCAAAAGACTGGTGACTCTCACCACTTTGTCTACCTGCTAGCAGGCCTTCAATACCAATATGTTCATCCAAGTCAACCCATTCAATTGCATAGCCATCTCCTAAGAGTTGCCAGTTCTGCTGTTCCTCTTGAGAAGCGTGCAGTAAACGGGGATACCAAGATAGAGGAACCATTAAACTTCGCCCATCAACCAAATCCACAATTAACTTTTCATCTGTCACTTTGATGTTTACCGCAAGGGGTTCTGTTTCAAGTGTCAAAGTAGTCATGCCAAGCCTCTAACAATGTTTGTTCGTATTCTTCTACAAGCCAAGCAATATCATTGAGTTCGTGGTCTTTGAACCCTCGATTCTTGGCTAAAGCAATAGGACTTAGCCAAAACTTAACTAGCTGCCGATCGCGCTTAACGTGGATATGAGCAGGTTCACCTCTATCAGAGCTAAAAAAGATGAAACTGTAGGGGCCAACCTGAAGAACCGTAGGCATTGGTGAGGATACTGCTTATCTATTCTCAGTTTAACCCGCCACTATATTTGAAAATTTAATGCTCCGGTAACGCCATATCTGATTTTTCCCAAGCTATTTGTGGGATGGGCATCTTGCCCGTCCAAATTAAACAGGAAAAATGCCTGCCTTACTAATCAGGGTAGAATTGTTCACAACTTTGTATTTCTCTTACTTGGAGCAGCACGTATGACTTTAGCTGAGGTTCTTCCATCTGTCCGCCGACTCTCCACTATCGAAAAACTAAAGCTAATTCGGATTTTGGCAGAGGATTTAGAAACAGCAGAGGATATTTCACCTCTAGAACCCTTTAAAACCTACGATTTGCCAACTCCTTACGATAGCTTTGGTGCTGGTTCAGTGTTGATGCAAGCGGCAGAGTCAGCAAGCCAAACTTGACTATATATGCGTTTACGCTACTCTACCTCCGATCCTTCACAAAATGAGTTCGACAGCTTGCCGCGAATGCCGATAGTTCTTCGTCGAGAAGGATTCACGGTTGAAGCACTCGGTTTGGTTGACAGTGGTGCGACGGTCAACGTTATGCCCTATGAGTTGGGACTACAACTGGGTGCTACTTGGAATGACGGTAAAGCAATTATCCAACTTGCAGGCAATTTAGGCAGTCAATCAGCGATACCCTTCTTTGCAATTGTTCAAGTTGGAGATATTGCACCGCTTCGGCTGGCTTTTGCTTGGACTAATATTCCGAATGCACCTTTGATTCTGGGACAGGTAAACTTTTTCATGGAATTTGACGTGTGCTTTTACCGTTCCAAAATGGAATTTGAGATTAAACCTAAATCACAGTGAGAGGTCTGATATAGCGATAGTCACTCAAGTTAGGACAAGGGGCTTAAGCCCCTTGTTCACGGGATAAGTGCTTCACGTGCAGGAGTGTCCTAACCTGTATGACTACAGCTATACCTCCCATACGAGAGGATCTGTAAATCTTCAGGATCGTCTGTGTTGGGTAACTGGAACTGATGCATAGAGGGCGATCGCTCCCTATACTCCCTCAATTACAGTTCCCAGCGATAATAGAGGAGTTGAGTATAGGCAGCAAATTTGTCCACCCAGTTCCCTGAAGTTAACTTAGAGGTTGAAGCAACCACCGAACGGCTCGATCGCTACTTAGCAGAGCAGTTGCCCGATTTATCTCGATCGCGCATCCAAAAGCTGATTGAGCAAGAACAGGTTTGGGTGAATGGGCAGGTTTGTACCTCTAAAAAGGTAACGGTGAAACGGGGCGATCGCCTCTCACTCACCGTCCCTGAGGCTCAACCACTGGACTTACAGCCCGAAGACATTCCCCTGGAGATTCTCTACGAAGACGAGCATTTGCTGATTTTAAATAAACCTGCTGGGCTAGTGGTGCATCCCGCACCGGGGCACGAAGCTGGAACGCTGGTGAATGCTTTGCTGGCGCATTGTGGGGAACTGCCTGGAATTGGTGGTGTGCAGCGACCGGGGATTGTGCATCGGCTGGATAAAGACACCAGTGGGGCGATCGCTATTGCCAAGACCGATCAAGCACATCAACATCTTCAGGTACAGTTCAAGGCAAAGACGGCTCGACGAGAGTATCTGGCAATTGTCTATGGCGCACCTGCTGCCGAGAGCGGCACGATTAACCTCCCGATCGGGCGGCATCTGATAGATCGCAAGAAAATGGCGGTTGTGCCTGAAGAAAAGGGAGGACGGCAAGCAATCACTCACTGGAGTGTTAAAGATCGGCTGGGAAACTACACGCTTGTACAATTTCAGCTTGAAACCGGGCGAACGCACCAGATTCGGGTACATTCGGCGCAAATGGGTCATCCAATTGTGGGCGACCCGGTTTATGGGTCTGGGCGATCGGTGGGAGTAAACCTGGAGGGACAGGCACTCCATGCCTGGAAGCTGAGGTTGCAGCATCCGATGTCGGAGGAATGGATCGAGGCGATCGCCCCCCTGCCAAAAACATTCAACATCCTTCTAAGGGTGCTAAAACACCGTTTTGCTTCACAAATTTAACTTTATCAAACGAAAAGTGTCACAATTTTGCTTTATCTTTCTTAACATTTCCCTCATCTGCCTTGTACCTTTAAACCCAACTCAACCTATTCAGTGAAAGGCACTTCCAAGAATATTAAATAAAAATAAAAGTTTTTTGCCGATCGGTTAATAAGTATAATTGCTCTCCTTTTTTGTAAATAAAAGTTTCGCGGATTTCTTTTAAGTTCAGGTGAAACGCTTGTGTTTCAGCGGTTCAGACCGTCCTTCTGCACAGAGCTATACAATTTAACAACTTGTAACAAATAATGGCTTTGTCGCATTGTATAAAGATTACCGGAAGGGTACAAATGACAGGCAAAAGTTAAACAAACCACTGATTTATCACGTTTTCCGATTTCTCATATATTCGTGAAAGTTTCTCAGATTTCTTAAGTGTTCGTTGCGTTGCTTTAAGTGGCTAGTGTTACTTGGGGGAATAGCTGACGTTCCTAAGTTTACAGATTTCTGAGAGCGTGAAGGGGTGGTTCTCAAGAGTTAACTCCTGTCTTCACCCTCACAAGCTGCGCTCGTGGCTTAAACTGGCTCAGATTAATTCCAGTTTTTAATCAAAATCGAACTCAACCAAAACACTTAGGAGATTGAGTCCATGTTAGATGCATTCGCTAAGGTCGTTTCTCAAGCTGACTCCAAAGGTGAATTCCTCAGCACCTCCCAGCTCGATGCTTTGACCAACATGGTCAAAGAGGGCAACAAGCGCTTGGATACGGTCAACCGCATCACCAGCAATGCTTCCACCATCGTTGCTAACGCTGCTCGTGCTTTGTTTGAAGAGCAGCCCCAGCTAATCCAGCCCGGTGGAAACGCTTACACCAACCGTCGCATGGCTGCTTGCCTCCGCGACATGGAAATCATCCTGCGTTACGTTACCTACGCAACTCTAGCTGGAGACGCTAGCGTTCTTGACGATCGCTGCCTCAACGGTCTGCGTGAAACCTACCAGGCTCTTGGTGTTCCTGGTGGTTCCGTTGCTGCTGGTGTGCAAAAGATGAAGGATGCGGCTGTATCGATCGTTAATGACCCAAGTGGCATCACCAAGGGTGATTGCAGTGCGCTGGTTTCTGAACTGGCAAGCTACTTCGATCGCGCTGCTTCTGCTGTGGGCTAGTTTCTAGCGTTCAGCCTGAAGCTCAAGGCAATTTGGATGATTTTGCTGTGTGTCGATCCAGTTGCTAAGAGCGTATTAGCAATAGCTAATTTGACAGCTACTTCTTTGACTGAAACTTGAAGCACATATTAGGGAGATACCTAGAATCATGAAGACCCCGATTACCGAAGCGATCGCCGCTGCTGATACCCAAGGTCGTTTTCTCAGCAACACCGAACTCCAGGCTGTTAATGGTCGGTTTGAGCGTGCAGTTGCCAGCATGGAAGCGGCTCGTGCCCTGACCAACAACGCTCAAAAGCTAGTTGACGGTGCAGCCAATGCGGTTTACCAAAAGTTCCCTTACACCACCCAAATGCAGGGCGCTAACTACGCTGCTGACTCTCGCGGCAAGTCCAAGTGTTCTCGTGACATCGGCTACTACCTGAGAATGGTGACCTACTGCCTCGTTGCAGGTGGCACCGGCCCCATGGATGAGTACCTGATTGCTGGGTTGGATGAAATCAACCGCACCTTTGACCTGTCTCCTAGCTGGTACGTTGAAGCTCTGAAGTACATCAAGGGCAACCACGGTTTGACTGGTCAGGCTGCTAACGAAGCCAACACCTACATTGATTACGCAATCAATGCCCTGAGCTAGGTTTAGCTCTCTCAGCCCGGAAGGGTGGGCAAGGGCTGGCACGGGCTAGCTGTTGTTTACTCTTCCGGGCATTGTTGTATCTGGAGGGGCTGGGGGCTAGGGGCTGGGGGTTAGGGACTACGGTTCTGGCTTTTAGCGTTTAACAACTTGGTGGCTCCTGAGATTTTATAAGACTGTGTTTTCAGATTTTTTTTGCTGTGTAAGAGGGAGGATTGAGATGGCGATCACAGCGGCAGCATCCCGCCTGGGGACATCTGCTTTTAGCGATACAGCCCGGATCGAGTTACGCCCTAATGCGACCAAAGATGAAGTGGAGGTCGTGGTTCGTGCTGTTTACCGTCAGGTACTTGGCAATGACTACCTGATGAAGTCTGAGCGCCTGACTAGCGCGGAGTCTTTGCTGCGCGATGGCAGCATCAGCGTGCGTGAGTTTGTTCGCGCCGTTGCAAAGTCGGAGCTATACAAAGAAAAGTTTTTCTATAACAGTTTCCAAACTCGATTGATCGAGTTGAACTATAAGCATCTGCTGGGTCGTGCGCCCTACGATGAGTCTGAGGTGGTTTTCCACCTCGATCTCTATGAGACTGAGGGCTATGATGCGGAAATCGATTCTTACATCGATTCTCAGGAATATCAGACTCACTTTGGCGACAGCATTGTGCCTTTCTACCGGGGCTTCCAGTTTGAACCCGGTGCAAGAACGGCTGGCTTTAACCGGATGTTTAAGCTTTACCGGGGCTATGCTAACAGCGATCGCTCCCAGGTGGGCGGACGTTCTTCTCGTCTAGCCCGTGAGCTAGCCAAAAATCAGGTTTCTTCGATCGCTAGTCCTTCGGGTAGCAGCGGTTGGTCACACTATTTGGCTTCTAGCGATGTAGCACCGATGAAGTGTTTGGGCGGGTCAGTTGGGGAAAGCGATCGCGTTTATCGCATCGAAGTGGCAGGCATTCGCGGACAGGGCTACCCCAAAGTTCGCCGTAGCAGCACGGCCTACCTGGTTCCCTACGACCAGCTTTCGAGCAAAATGCAGCAAATTCAGCGCACAGGCGCACGCATTGTTAGCGTCACGCCAGCGTAAAAGTAGTTTTGGGGATTGATTCACAAATTCAATCCTCAAAACAAAAACTCATTTCTGGAGGTATCTAAATCATGTTTGGTCAAACTGCGGTTGGAAGTGCTGCAAATACGCCTTCGGGTAGCCGGATGTTTCGCTATGAGGTCGTTGGGCTGCGTCAAAACGAAGAAAACGACAAAAATAATTACGACATTCGCAGAAGCGGCAGCGTATTTATCACGGTTCCTTACAGCCGGATGAATGAGGAAATGCAGCGGATTACCCGCATGGGTGGCAAGATTATCAACATCCATCCACTCACCAGCGAGAATGGCAGCGGCAGCAGTAAGGGTGACGGCAAGTAGTTCTGCTGTGTGTGTTGCTTTTTTGGGCTGTTCATGCTGGATGCAAATTCTGACCTTACCCCCACTGCATCGGTGCAGTCTGATGAGCCTTCGCTGACGGTGGAGCAGGCGATCGCCAACCTCTCCCACCCCGATACCAGTCTGCGCTATTACGCGGCGTGGTGGCTGGGCAAGTTTCGGGTAGACGATCCGGCAGCGGTTGAGGCGCTGATTGTGGCGCTAGAGGACGAGTCCGATCGGACTGAACTGGGTGGCTATCCACTGCGCCGGAATGCAGCCAGGGCACTGGGAAAACTGGGCGATCGCCGAGCCGTATCGGGCTTGGTGCGCTGCCTGGAAAACCCAGATTTTTACGTGCGTGAGGCGGCGGCTCAGTCGCTGGGAATGTTGGGCGATCGCTCCTGCATTCCTGCTTTGATGCCGCTGCTGGCGGGGGGTGTTGCTGCGGTTCAGCCTGTGCCCGGTCGTCCTCACCTGACTCAACCCTGTGAAGCGGTGATGGAATCGCTGGGGGCTTTGGGTGCAATAGAGGCGATCGCCCTAGTGCAGCCTTTTCTCAACCACCCCATTGAGCGAGTCCAGTATGCCGCTGCTAGAGCGATGTATCAGCTAACGGGCGATGCGGTTTATGGCGAACGGCTGGTGCAGGCGCTGCATGGTGATGACATCAAAATGCGGCGAGTGGCGCTTTCTGACCTGGGTGCGGTGGGCTACTTGCCTGCGGCAGAGGCGATCGCCCAGTCTGCTGCTGAAAACAGCTTTAAGCTGATTGCCCTCAAAGGGTTGCTAGAACGCCAAATCTCACCTGATGCTCAGTCAGATATGCCGCTGTCTGATGCTGCCATCCGGGTCATGTCCTTGATGGACGGTCTGCTGTAGGGGAAGAGCGCTCAGATCTGCGACTTCTTTAAGAAGTCGCAGATCTTGCCCCCCCTTGAGTGATTAACATTCACTGAACTCTTTGTGGGATGGCATCTTGCCCGTCCGGACGGCAAGATGCCATCCCACAGTTTTTTGGTTTCTCCAGCGTTATC
>JAAUQZ010000380.1 GCA_012033355.1 Leptolyngbyaceae cyanobacterium RM1_406_9
CGATTCCAGTCGAAGTTGTATCGTGCAATCGAAAGCTCGTCGTCGCGATCGCGTGCCCCCAGTCGATGACGGGCAATATCTGCTGCGTGAGCAGCAATCTTGTAGGCAATTAGCCCATTTCGCACATCTTCCGCATCGGGTAAGCCGAGGTGTTCTTTGGGGGTGACGTAGCAAAGCATTGCCGTCCCGTGCCAGCCTGCGATCGCGCCCCAATTGCCGAGGTGATATGGTCATACCCCGGTGCAATATCAGTCACCAGTGGCCCCAGCACATAGAAGGGCGCTTCTGAACACTCCTCCATCTGCTTTCGCACATTGAACTCAATTTGATCCATTGGTACGTGCCCTGGGCCTTCTACCATCACCTGCACGTCATGCTCCCAGGCTTTACGGGTAAGCTGTCCCAAAGTTTTCAGTTCTGCCAACTGTGCTGCGTCTGATGCATCGTGAGTGCAGCCCGGACGTAAAGAATCACCCAGACTAAACGAGACATCATATCTTTTGAAAATTTCAATGACATCATTAAAGTGAGTGTAGAGCGGGTTTTGTTTGTGGTGGTGCAGCATCCAGCGGGCCAGGATGCCGCCGCCTCGTGAAACAATGCCCGTCAGCCGACCTCTCACTAGGGGTAAATGTTCAATCAAAATGCCTGCATGGATAGTTTGATAATCCACCCCTTGCTGAGCGTGTTTCTCGATAATGTGAAGAAAGTCATCAGGCGTGAGTTTTTCAATAGTGCCATGCACACTTTCCAACGCCTGATACACCGGAACCGTACCAATCGGCACAGGTGAGGCATTAATGATAGCCGTGCGAATCTCATCTAAGTTGCCGCCGCCTGTAGACAGATCCATCACGGTATCTGCGCCATACTTAACCGCCAGCTTTAGCTTGTTAACTTCTTCCTGTAGGTCAGAAGAGTTGGGTGAAGCGCCAATGTTAGCATTCACTTTACAGCGAGAAGCAATGCCGATCGCCATAGGTTCGAGGTTAGTGTGGTTGATGTTAGCGGGGATAATCATCCGTCCCCGTGCCACTTCTGCCTGAATCAGTTCAGCAGGCAAGTTTTCACGCTGCGCTACATAGTGCATCTCTTCTGTAATGACCCCTTGACGGGCATAGTGCATTTGAGACACATTGCCCTGTCCGCGACGCTTCGCGATCCATTCAGTCCGCATATTAGATTCCTCGGAATAAACAGCTTCCCTCCGCTGGTGCTAGCCAGACTCAGGTTCTAAGGGTGTAATCTCAGCCTGAGCAAACTCAGGCACCCCTAGCTTGACTGCTTATCTTATCACCTTTGAGAGATGAAGCTGCGCCGACGGTAAAAACTTGACGGTTCGTATTAGTCAGCAATGCTCTCGGCTTGCTGTCGCTGAATCAACGTTTCAACAATGCGTACCAGGCGATCGGTGGTTTGCACTAAATGCTCGGCTGTTGCAGCTTGCCGCTGAACCGTTGTCTTGAGTTCTGCCATATCTGTTCTAAATTCCGCTAGATCTGCCCTGAATTCGGCTGAACTACGTTCCATCAACAATCTGAATTCGGTTATTCCTTCGGTTAAACGCCCAACTTGGTCAATGAGAATGTCGATTCTGTCATCGGAATGAGTGCTGGATGGACTAGTCATAGCTTTAGAGCAGCAGGTAAAAAGGATCTTAGCATAGGCGATCGTCCCTGCCGCAAAGGGTTGAAGGCGATCGCCTATGCTCTCTAAACCTGCTCTCTAAACCAAAATCGATGGCATCAAAACCGCATCAATGGCATGAATCACGCCGTTGTCAGCTAAGATGTCAGTTTGAAGTATCTTGGCTTCGTTTACCCGTACCCCATCTGTTTGCTCAACTGCTACTACTGAACCCTCCATTGTCGGAGCTTCATCGATTTGAGCCAGATCGTCCGACCGCACGTCTCCAGAGATGACGTGATATAGCAACACCTGCTTTAACTTGTGAGAATCTTGAAGCAGCGAGTCTAACGTTCTTTGTGGAAGCTGATCAAATGCATCATCTGTTGGTGCAAGGACAGTATAAGGCCCTTCACCCTTTAGAATATCGACAAGTCCCGCACGCTCAACAGCCGTCACAAGCGTCTTAAATGAGCCTGCTTCAGTCGCAGTTTCTATCAAGTTAGCCATAGTAAGTTTCTCCGCTTCATTAGAACTATTACCCTGAGAGGGTAGGTCTGAAACAAAGCAGATTACATCACTCAAAGGACAGGCTCTGAGTTGAACTTATTAGTTCCTATCTTCAAAGAACTCTTTAGGATCTTCAAAGAAATCTTCTACGTCCTCAAAGAAGTTCTCTAAGGTGGGTGACGTAACCTCAACAATTGGATCACCCAGGACTCGCACCACAAGCCCACTAACAATTGTAATTAAAAGAATCCCTAACCAACCAAAAGGTTTGTTCATACCTAAATTGTCTTGATTTTGCGTTTTGAGCATTGCAACAGAGGTAATGAGAAGCTGCGAGCAGAATAAAAGCTAAAGCCATCAAACTAATAAACATAGCCTGGAGTAGACAGAATATCTCGAAACATATTTCTCACGATACAAGACGGTTTCCTATTGCCATGTCAAGCTCGTTAATACATCAACAATATTTTGACATGAGTACTCCAAGTCTGAATGCTGCAAAACGGATCGCCACACTCAACCGCATTCGTAAGCTAAGCCGATTGATGGATACAGCGATTCGCATTCCTATCATCAATTTTCGGATTGGGCTAGATCCAATTCTGGGTCTGGTTCCAGGAGCGGGAGATGTTGTTACAACTGCATTTTCGGCTTACATCATTTTTCTGGCGCGACGCTTCCAGCTTCCTCCAGAGGTGATGAGTCAGATGATCGCCAACATTGTTTTAGAAGCAGTGGTCGGTTCGGTGCCGCTGCTGGGCGACTTGTTTGACGCATACTACAAGGCAAACGTGCGAAATTTAGCTCTTTTAGAAAAGCATTTGCAGACGACTGAGCCAAAACTTGAGCAAATTGACCCGCTGAACCTGTCGAGTACGGAAATGGCTGGAACTGCTTCTGCAAACATATCTACCCAGCCGTAAGTGGGCTGTTTTGCTAAACGTAACCTATCAAAGTGAGTACTTTTGTTCTATGAACAAACTTCTGTAGATAGAAGGCACTTTTCCAGCAGTACTTTACAAAAGAGAAGTGGCAGTTTTAGGCTCACTTTTTGCGCTTCAAGAGTGTCTAGGAATCGCTCGAAGTGCCTTGTACTAAAGTCAGAATTCATAAGGAATCAGGTTATGGCAGTTAAAGAACTACGCAAGAGTGACATGATGGCGCATTTGCTTGACGCTCTTGATCAGAAGCAGGATATTGGTCACTACGGTAGGCTGACTTTTGCAATGGTAGCGCGTCACTTTCTGTCGGAAGAGGAACTGGTGACGTATCTGCAGAAGGACCCTGATTGCGATGAACGAGAGGCGCGATCGCTCTATCAGCAGGTGCAGGGCAAAGATTACAACCCACCCAAGCGCGATCGCATCTTGGAATGGCAAAAGAGTCAGGACTTTCCAATTTGCCCTAACCCTGATGACCCTGATGCTTGCAATGTTTACAGAGATCTCCAGTTTCCCCAGGATATCTATGAACACAGAAGTGTTGAATCTAGACACAAAACTTTACATCAGACTATACAAGCGTCTCTGGCAGCAGATCATAGCTCCAGTGAACAATTGAGCATCGCCGACTCAATTCTAATTGCAGATAGCGAAAT
>JAAUQZ010000082.1 GCA_012033355.1 Leptolyngbyaceae cyanobacterium RM1_406_9
GTACGTGGGCTTGCTTTTACCCCAATTTGAAACCCCAGTGGGGCAAAGCCAGCTATTTTGGCTCACTCCCCCCCAAATTCCTGCTGCATTAAGCAAAGATCCCATCCATTATCCTTCAAACTATTCCTTGCACAAAATCTAACAAGCAATGCGCCATTTCTAGCTTGCTGCATGGGGCGATCGCCTGCTTGTTGCCTGATTTATCTAAGAAAATTGCCTGATTTTGGTCGCTGCCAAAGCCAATGTTGGGTTGATCAACCGGGTTAGCGGCGATCGCATCCAACTGCTTGCGCTGCAACTTCTCTAGAGCGGGGGGCAAAATGTCACCCGTTTGCGCGGCAAAGCCAATTAAGCGCTGATGAGGACGTTTGCGATCGCCCAAATCGGTCGCGATGTCGGGCACGGGCGATAGGGGTAGAGTGGTGGGGAGCGATCGCTTTGGCAATTTCATGGAGCTGTAGTCGGCTGGCTTCACATCTGCTACTGCTGCCGCTAGAATCGTCCAGTCCGCATCCGTAAAGTAATTCAGCATTGTTTGGTGCATCTCTGCGGCACTGGTGACGGAAACTAGCCGCACTCCTGACAGGGTAGCCAGCAGATGCGCCTCCATCGGTGCGTGAACCAGCGTTACCGCTGCACCTCGATGGAATGCCGCTTGCGCTAGAGCGACTCCCATCTTGCCAGTTGAAGGATTGCCAATAAACCGCACGGGGTCAAAATGTTCACGGGTGCCGCCCGCGTTAATTAAAATCTGCTTGCCAGCCAAATCGCGTTTGCCGCCTGTATGTAAGAGCGATCGCAACTGCGCCAAAATTTCGCTGGGTTCTGCCATACGACCCTTGCCAATGCGATCGCACGCCAACAGTCCTGCGGCTGGGCCAACGGTGTGGTAGCGCCCGTCTGCCTGCACCTGCTGCCAATTCCGCTGAACAGACTGCTGTTGCCACATCTCAGTGTTCATCGCTGGAGCTAACAGCACCGGACAAGCAGAAGCCAAGACGGTATTGGTTAGCAGGTTGTCTGCCAAACCGTAAGTGAGTTTTGCTAATGTGTTGGCAGTCAAGGGAGCGATCGCAAATACCTCTGCCCACTCCCCTAGTTCAATATGTAAAGGACGATCGTGGGTAGGCTGCCAAAAGCTTTGATCGGTGTAAGCTGGATGTCGGCTGAGGGTGGCGATCGTCAGTGGTGTAATAAATTCTTGCGCCGAGTCAGTTAAAACCGCTCTAACCTCAGCGCCAGCCTTTGCCAGCGTTGAAATCACTTCGCAAACTTTATAGGCAGAAATGCCACCACCTATCCCAATTAGAATTCGTCTGTCATTCATGTTGGGAGTGAGGTTATCATTCATTATCTGTCCTTGAATATGGAGACAGGGCACCCGCAGCATTCAAAAAATTGCTTCATGCGACGCGATTCGATCTTTTACAAGCTGTTCCAACAATCCCCCACTCTTCTGTTTGCACTTCTATCTCACCCTCCCACCAATGCCGAAGCCTATCGATTCGATTCTGTAGCAATCAAAGAACCAAAGTTTGAGATTGACGGCGTGTTTCTACCACCTCAAGGTCAGGGTGCAGGAATCGTTTACTTTTGCGAAGTTCAATTTCAAAAGGATGAGCAGCTTTACGAGCGTGTCTTTGCTGAGTCGTCACTATATTTTTACCGCAATCGTGTTCGGTTTAGCGATTGGCAAGTGGTAGTCATTTATCCATCTCGCAACATTGAACAAAGCGATCTGCATCCGCATCGGGGGCTATTAAGCAGTGATCAGGTACATCGGGTATACCTGAACGAGTTAGGCGAGATTCGCCAGTTGCCACTGTGGGTAGCAGTAACGGTACTCACCACAGTAGAGGAAGATCAAGCTCCAGAAGAAGCTCGATATCTGCTGAGCCGGACTCATGCTGAGCTATCGCCACCGAGTAGCCGTGCAATAATTGAAATGGTCATAACCGTTATGACCTACCGATTTGAACAACTAAGCCGAGTAGAAATAGAAGCGATGCTAGACATCACGCTGAAAGAAACCAGAGTTTATCGAGAAATTAAGGAAGAAGGACGACAAGAAGAAGCGGTTAACCTAGTTAATCGTCTGCTAGCAAAGCGATTTGGCGAACTTCCTGATGGAGTGTGTTCTCTCATCAACAATCTGTCGCTGCCTAGCTTAGAAGTTTTGGTTGAAGCACTGCTAGATTTTACGAGTGTGGCTGAACTACAGGACTGGTTGGAGGAGCGATCGCACCAGTCACAAATCTGTAATCACCAACTTCTGAGTAGGCAGCAGGTACTACTACAATATAGGAACGAGTTAGCCTCAGATACTCGGTTGCTTAACCCCATTTAACCTGATTTAGCCCATGCCTCCTCGTTGGCCTCGTGAACCCGACCGCAAAGATCCCGCATATCGTCGGTTAGATGATCGAATGAATTTTGCCACTCATGTTGCGATTTTTGCGGCGACCAACTCTGGACTCTGGTTTGTCCGCACACTTCAATCTCAAAGCTGGACTTGGACAGTTTGGGTGACGGGTGGATGGCTGCTGCTAATAGCTGTCCATGCGGTGTATATTTTTGCGATCGCCAATTATTCAAGTTCAACTGCTTCAGACGAATTACCTAAATCCTCCTAGAGCAAGGCGATCGCCCTTCTAGAGTAAGTTAAGTTGAAATTGTAGCTGAGTAGAGCATTGTCTCTGCCCAAGCTCAGACGAATTAGGTAAACTGCAATGGCTCAATCTGGTACAACAGAAGCGATCGAATCGCTAGCAGCAGAAATCGGTGAAAACATTTATATTGACGTAGCGAAATGGCATCTTTATCTTAGAGATGCCCACCTGCACACACTTTTGGCAGAAAGGTTCTACCCAATGCTGACTGATAGCAGCATCGATCAAAGTAAAGTAGCGGAAACCTTGAGCAATATTCCCGTAAAGCTTGGCGGCGGTAAACGTGAAGTTCCTTTGTCGGACCTGCTGCCTGCCCCAGTTCAAAGCGATCTTGTTGAGCTTTTAGAAGAATATCAGCGCAAGCTCTAAAAAGAGGCTCACTAGATTTTTGTGTAGATGTAGACTTCTTGCCCGCATTTACACGAAAGTTTGAATGCACTCGTGGGAACTTTACCAATGCGTCTGGGCTTGGCAGTATTGCCAAGCCCCCCCGTACTTTTATTCTTCCTCGACGTATTCCTCTTCCTCGCCTTCGTCCATTGGCGCTACGGTTGTTGCTGAAACTGCAACGCCCATCTCTAACTTCTCGCGCACCTTTTGCTCAACTTCTTTGACAAATTCAGGCTTCTCCTTCATATACTTAATTGCGTTATCGCGACCCTGGCTAATATTCTCGCCGTTGTAGCTGTACCAAGCTCCCCGCCGAGCAACGACTCCAGTTTCCTCTGCTAGATCAATCAAGCAGCCAAAAGTAGAGATTCCTTCACCAAAAATGATGTCAAATTCGGCAATTCGGAAGGGGGGAGCAACTTTATTTTTAGCAACTTTGACTTTGGCACGGATACCAAATTCTTCCGTCCCTTTCTTCAAAGTCTGAATCCGACGGATGTCGAGCCTGATCGACGCATAGAATTTGAGCGCATTACCGCCCGTTGTGGTTTCGGGATTGCCGTAGGAGATGCCGATTTTTTGGCGCAACTGGTTCAGAAATATGACGCTACAGCCAGTCTTACCGATGTTGCCCGTAATCTTGCGAAGCGCTTGACTCATTAGCCTGGCCTGCAAGCCGACGTGAGCATCGCCCATTTCCCCTTCAATCTCAGCTCTGGGAACGAGTGCAGCAACGGAGTCTACTACAACCACGTCGATCGCAGTAGAGCGCACAAGCTGATCGACAATTTCTAGGGCAGCTTCACCTGTATCAGGCTGAGAAACCAGCAGATTTTCAATGTCTACGCCTAACGCCTTAGAGTAAGTGGGGTCAAGAGCGTGTTCAGCATCAACGAAAGCAGCTATTCCACCCGCTTTTTGGACTTCGGCGATCGCATGAAGCGCCAACGTCGTCTTACCAGAACTTTCTGGACCATAGATTTCAATTACTCGTCCTTTGGGTAAACCGCCCCCCAGCGCCAAGTCGAGCGTTAGGGCACCACTGGGGATTGTTTCTACCTTCATGCGAGTGGCATCACCCAACCGCACAATGGTACCTTTACCGAAGGTTCGATCAATCTGGTTGAGTACCAGATTTAGAGCTTTTGTTTTTTCAGAATCTTCACTGCTGGTTTTAGCCATTAGCGCCTCAAAACAGAATGTGTGGAGAGTACAGGGGTCAATAAAATTTACAGGGAAGCAAGCTTATATTCAAGGCTTCCCGCCGCCAAGCAAGAAACAGTAAGCGGATGTAAATTGAAGTTAGGCTGAAGTTGGCGTGAGGGACGGGTATAGCAGCAAGATAACGGCTCAAAGTTGCCCAATGCAGTTTAGCCGACTGTTTAACCTGTCCAAATCTGGTTACGCTGTAACCAGTTGAATCTTGTCTATTGTAAGGTATTTGAGCTTTAATTGCATACAAACGTACTAGTAAGGATTTCGGCATGAGCTATGTCCAGTGGTACGCTGTTGCGGCTTATTCAATACCTCGTTCATCCTGAATCTAGATCGGTTTCTGGCTTGCGTGGGGTAAGTTCTTTGCGCCAACTGCTCTTTTCCTATTTGCTGCTCTTTTATTGTTGTTCTGATTTCAAGCAGAAAGTTGAGCAGTAATTTAACAGTAAGACACTTTAGACTTGTCTGGAACGGACCTGTTGGCTCAAACGGTTTGAAATGCTTTCCTCAAGGTTCACAAATCTTGACATTGTAGGTTTTATTTCCTTTGAAGAATGACATTTAATCTTCCTCATCTGCTAGTTCCTGATACAGCGCTGTCAGTGGCAGGGCTGACAGCTTACATTCAGGAATTGCTGGAACAGGACAGCCAGTTGCGGCAGGTTTGGGTGACAGGGGAAGTCTCTAGCGCCAGTCGCTATCGCAGTGGGCTGTTTTTTACGCTGCAAGACCCGGATGCAAAGGCGGCAATTAGCTGTGTAGTGTGGAATAGTCAGCTAACCAAACTGGCGACTGTGCCCGTTCAGGGGGAGCAGTTCATCATTTTGGGGCGAATTCACGTGCATCCGCAGCGAGGCAATTATCAGCTAATGGTCTGGCAGGCATTACCCGCAGGCGAAGGTTTACGGGCACTGCGCTATCGCCAGCTACGGCTGCGATTGGAAACGGAAGGACTATTTAATTCTGAACGCAAGCGGTCTTTGCCTGCCCATCCACAAACGATTGCTGTCGTCACTTCCCCTCAAGCGGCGGCCTGGGGCGACATTAAGCGCACTTTGAAACGCCGCTATCCGGGGTTGCGTGTCCTGTTTTCTCCGGCTCTGGTACAGGGAGATCAGGCTCCGGCTTCAATTGTGAACGCGATTCAGCGGGTGGAGCGAGACGGGCGGGCGGAGGTGCTGATCCTATCGCGGGGGGGTGGAGCGATCGAGGATATGGCTTGCTTTAACGATGAGCGAGTGGTACGGGCGATCGCCATCTGTCCCATTCCGGTTGTCGCTGGCATCGGGCATCAGCGCGATGAGTCATTGGCTGACCTGGTTGCTGATGTCTGTGCTCACACGCCAACAGCCGCCGCAGAGCAAGCTGTACCAGAGCTAGCCGATTTGCTGAGTGAGCATCAAGAGCGAGTAACGGCATTGGCTCAGGCAATTGAGCATCGACTTACCGCCAGCTATGACCATCTGCATCGACTGCGCGAACGGTTGCGGCGACTTCAGCCCGATCGCCAGATTCAGCAAGAAACTCAGGCGATCGCCTGGTTGCGTCAACGACTGCTGCATGGAACGGCTCAACAGCTTCAGCAGGCCAATCAACACTGTCAGCTTCTACGCCAAAAGCTGATTACCTTAGATCCAAAAGCGGTTTTGCAGCGTGGTTATGCTGTGGTGCGACAGACGGATGGGGGAGTGGTGCGATCGCCCGCAGAACTTACCCCCGGACAAGACCTGACCGTCCAACTGGCTCAGGGACAAATCAAAGTCAAAGTTTCAGAAATTTCTAGCTCAACCCATGACCCACTGCATCAAAATCCACTATGAATGATTCAACTTCTCCTGGCACGGCTTATTCTAAAAATTTGAATGCCAACTTGAACAAGGCAATTCCTGCTGCTCAAAGCTCAGAAGACTGGAGCTATGAGCAAACCGTCACTCAGATCGAGGCGATTATCACTCGCATTGAGATGGGTGAAATGGAGCTAGCCGATGTGTTTGAACAGTTTGCCACCGCTGTTGAGCATCTCCGCGAGTGTGAAATTTTTCTCTCTCGCCAGCAGCGACAAATGGATATTTTGGTTGAAACGCTGATGGACGAGCCAGAAGGGTTCTAGGCAATACTGCCTCGTTTCCTGGCTTCTTTGTAAGACGTACCGACACCGCGCAGTCCAGCCCAGATCATCTGCTGTTCTAAAAGAGCAAAGAAACGGGCGCGATCGCCTCCTCTGACAACGGCCTGATTGTGGGCTTCAGCCAACGCAACGGGGTAGCCATACCCTTTTTGCACTTGAGTTAGGGTGAGGCTGAGCGCAGTATTGAGCAATTCTGCGTCTTCTGCAACCCACGCTGGAAACTCAACTCGGGCAATTTCTGAGCCAACGTGGGCATAACAGAAGTATATGGCGTGATCCCCATAAAGATTAAGGATTTTGGCAGAGCTACGCCAGAGTGGACTGCGTTGACCGGGGTTTAGCAATAGTGACCATAGGGCAGTGTCTCGCAGTGGCGCAAACACCTGACAAGGAGCCTGTTCAGTTTGTCCGGGGCAGTGGGTCGCGCAGTCGGGCGTGTCGTAGGGGCAGGTGTGCAGCCGCAAGAAGTTGAGCGCTTCGCCGCTGCGGGAGGCACTGAGATAGCCAACGAGCGGCACGTTCGCGGCCTTTAGCTGATCCCAGGCGTGAAGGATTGGAGGCAGGATGCGATCGCGGGCATCCGCAGGCAGAGGCTCCAGAAACCAGTGAATTAGCGAACCATCTACCATTGCTAGAGTTGGCGGCGGCTGATTTGACAGCACCGAAAGTTGCAGTGACGAGGTAGATTTACTGGCTGATCCCCGACTTTGAGTTTCTATTCCAGTGGCTAATTCTGCCAGTACGGTTGCTTCTGACACCGTTCGGCGATAGCCCATCCACTCCTCAGTACGAATTCCCCACTGGCGGGAAATGTACAGATCTTCAGGGCGATAAAACACTTCCGGTAGGCTATCTAGCAGCGGATGGCGGTTTTGGGCGTAGTGCAGCACGACTCGCCCGACATTGATTAAATAGCAGTAAGCAATTTCGTGATGGCTGGGCGCGATTTGCGAACCGTCTGTGGCCAGGACGGTATGAATGTCGGGTGCAGCGGTCAGGTCGATGCGGGTGTCGAGCGGTTCGACGGGTTCTGCTGCGGCAAAACCGAGGCGATCGCCCCAAGTTTCCTGCATCTTCACTAATTCTGCCTGATGGCTGCGTGCCTGCTCTAACAACTGCTGTGCCAACTCCAGCCGCTGTCGAGTTGCCGCTGCTTCATGGGAGAGATGCTGGCTAATGTCCTGCATCTGACGCGCCAGTTTAATCAGGTCGAGCATGAAGAGATCAGTTGAAGGGTAAGAATTAAAAATGGGGATCGCAGAAATTCCAGGAGATGGCGATCGCCCTGCCTGGGTAGAATCCTAGCCCAACTTCAACTAAATTAGTACAAACGTCTCTAATTAATTTGCCCGCTTTACCTGATTCTATGTACAGATTTGCGGCAGCCTCTAAATTTGAACCGATTGTGTTTGGTGCAGCAAAACCAGGTTCTGAACGACAAGTTTCGGAATGGGTTCAGTTTATGCGTCAGCAAGGAATTCGGCGAGTCTGCTGTTTACTGCCACATGAGCAACTGACTCCATATTCTGATCTGCTGGGCAGCTACCGTCAGGAGTTTGGGGAAGATAAAGTTCTTTGGGCACCTATCAAGGACTTTCACCTGGTTGAGCCAGAAACGCTCACCCAAAGAGTTTTGCCGTTTCTAGCAGAAGCCGAGCAGCAGCAAGAGAGAGTGGTCGTTCACTGCTCTGGCGGCGTGGGACGCACAGGACATATTCTCGCAGCCTGGTTGGTGTTTGGACGAGGGTTGTCGAACAAGGAGGCGATCGCTGCTGTTCGGACAACTGGGCGTAATCCCTATGAAGCGGCGATCGCTGGAGTGCTAGTGGGCAAAAATCCCTGGAAGGGAGTTTCTGAACTAAATGCTCTTCTAAATGCTTGCCGCCAACGCAGTAGCGAGTAAAAAAGCGGAAGTAAGGCATAACCTTAGCTTCCGCTTAAACTCTGAACTGAATTGACTAGCGATTTCTAATCGAGGAAGCCCATTGTGGTGTCGGGATCGTCAATATCGTTGGAAGCGATCGGGCGATTGCCAGGAAGGTGACTGCCTCGCATCAAATCGGGGCTGCTAGCAACGATAGGGCGATGTCCGGGGAGGGTATCGACATCCAGTACTTCAATATCCGTTGCAAAGACAGGACGATGCCCTGGGATGCTGTCGATATCTACAACCCGCAGGTTGCTAGCAGCAATCGGGCGGTTTCCCAGCAGGTAGCCTGCGATTTTTAGCTTGCTAGCAGCAATCGGGCGATATCCCGACATACTAAGAGCATTCTCAACTTCGATGTCGCTGGGTCCGATGGGGCGATTGGCTAGTTCTCCCGATGGGCGAAACTGAATTTCTCCTGAAGCGCCTTTTGATTCGCCTGGTTCAGACTTGGTGATGTGGTTAGCCTCATCTGATTTATGGGTTGCATCAACCGCAACCGCTTGAGATTCATTTTCGCTGCTCATCGCTCTCTCCTTTAGTTCCCCACCATGTCCGTTTCTTGTATCGGTTTCAGTATTACTCATCAACCAATCCTTTAGCGCTTTAATTTCAGCAGGCGATCGCTCATTCAGCGTCACCTGAGAACCTTGTTAGTTAACTTTTTGAACCTAACTTTTGATCCTGACTTTTGACTATTTAGAGCTTTTCTAATGCTCCTACCCTCAATCGACACGCTTCTATGATTCGCCTAGGTGAATCTAAAAACGCTCTATGAGAATTTTAGTAATAATTTAACAATTTAATCGAAATGGTGTATTTGAAGTTATTTACCGACAAATAACTTCATCTAATGAGACAGAGCTTACCATTCAGCAAGAGCGATCGCCACGCCCTGCTGTAACGCTTTTGACAAATTCTGATCTTCTGCCAGCATTTTCAATCGCTTGTGTGCAGCATCGGCATCAAGCTGCTTCAGGGCGGCGATCGCGTGAAGTTGAACTCTCAGATCGGAGTCTGACAACAGACAAATCAGGGGTTCTAGAGCCTCGATTGCTCCCAAACGTCCTAAGCCGAGGGCAATAGACTGCTTCCTTTGAGCCGACTGTACAGATGATTCAGCCTTCAGTAAATCGATCAGAATTTTGGCAGATTGGGGTCGCAGCGCTGGCTCTTCGACTTTGCCTAAGGCAGTAATAATTTCGCTGCAAACTTCGGCTGAAGCGTGAGGCATAATATCGCGAAATCGTCTCAACACATCGGCGGTGAGTGTCCAGCTTAGCGATCGCACGATCTCGATTTGCAAAACCAGAGGCGTATGGGGCGATCGCAGCGTATTGGTCAAAGCCTGGATCGCGCCAGCGTTCCCCAGTCTTCCCAGAGCGATCGCCGCTTGCCGACAAACTGCTAGATTCAAATCCGTTAGATAGGGAGCCAGCAGGTCTACAAGATTGACTACTGTTTGGACAGTTCTCATGCCCAGCCCAGTCACCGCTTCTTGTCTAACTAAAGCTGCGGGATCTTGCAAAGCTTTAGCTAACACCGGAAAAATGCGCGGGTCGTGAAAGCTGCTCAGCGCCTCGATCGCGGCTGCACGAATTGCAGGCTGAGGATCGGTGACGACGCTCAGTAAAGGTACGATCGTCTCTGAGTGGCGAATTTGAGACAGCGATCGCACTGCCAGTAGCCGAAACTCTGGGAGCGGAAGCAGATCTGTCAGAGCCGGGATCGCTTGATTGCCCAGGTTTGCCAGCGCCTCAGCGGCGGCAGCACTGAGTTCATCCTCAGAACTCAGCAGATTAATCAGAACTGGGATCACCGCAGCGTGGTTAAACTCGCCCAAAAGCCGCACGGTAAACCAGAGCAGTTCCCAGTCTGACTCTTCGTCTTGCAAAATTTCAATGAGGGGGGCGATCGCATTTGGTCCAAATCGGGGCAGCAGCTTTGCGACATCCCAGCGGGTCTGAAAATCTCCTTCAACCAGTAGGTTTAGCGCCAGGTCCAGCCACAGTGCCGGGACACACCTGTTTTGTGGAATCGCCTGATGGTGTTGACTTGCCAGCACAGACAGCGGCTGCACGCAGTTACTCCACGAGTCGCTATACAAATTGCTCTCAGATAGATTGGGCGAACTGGAGTGGAGCGAGTGGGGGTCGAGCGAATTTACCATAACTGAAACCTGCTGCAATTCGGTACTAGCGAGTTGGTTTTGCGTACCATCATTTTGTAAAGCCGATGCACTTCGACGGATGCGGGTGATGGAATCAGATGTGATTTGAGCATAGTGCTGATGCAATCAGGACATATTGAGACAGTTTTTGTGACCCGCTATACGGTTCTACTCTATTGTTCTGAATACCCTTACGTATTAACGAATCAAAAATTTCATACCTAATTCTTAATCCAAATCTAACACCACTTCTTTTTAAGACTCTAAGGGAGGCATCTTTAGTATGGAAACGATGTAGTAATTTGAGTCATTCCTATCTTTAGTCCTTGCACTCCACATTTGAAGTCAGATGAGCATTTTTAAGTTTATCTTTGCTCATTTCTAAGACTAGTTTGTGTCTTGTTAGCAATATAGCTCCTAACTTTCAGGGAATAAACCTCTAACCAGTCATTTCCTGGAGAAGAAATTTAAGATGCTGGGAATTTAAGCTGTCGGCTCAGATAGATTTTCTAGCGAAAGATTGACTAGGTGGGATTAAAGTCAGATGAAGCGATCGCACCCTTCTTCCTGAAAAGATCTCTCTAAGCTGGAGCAAAATATTTAACAAAACGCTGTTTTGACAGCAGCAGCATCAATAGCTAAGAGACAAAGTGAGGATTGAAAACCCTGATTTTGCGGACGTTTAAGTTTTTGATGCAAGATACGCATGAAGATTATGCGGAAACTTCATGCTAAAAATATTTTGTAACCAAAGATACGAATTTCTTGCTTGACTCCGAATAACTTAATTAGAAATCACGCACAGATCGGAATGTTAGAAGCATTTGGTGGCAAGTTTGAAAATTTAGTTAGATCGCGCTAGGTGGATTCGCTGTTGTTTCTAAAAGCTCTTCAAAAGGGCTGCCTTCTATCATCCTTTCAGGTTCTATATCTTTGCTAATTTCGTCAATCGTTTCACTTTGCGCTGAAGCAGTTAGTTTCGTACAACTCGGCTAGTTTAAGTTATTTTTAATAGCTCTTCACATCTAATCAGGGCTGCATTTAGGTACAAGCATCAAGAGGATAGTTCCGTGACCGAAACAGCAACCAATTCAACCGCAACGCTGAACAAATTTGAGAAATTTAAGCTTGAAAAAGACGGCTTGGCAGTCAAGCAGGAAATCGAGCAGTTTGCTCAAATTGGCTGGGAGGCGATGGATGAAACTGACCGGGATCATCGATTGAAGTGGCTGGGAGTTTTCTTTCGCCCCGTGACTCCGGGCAAGTTTATGCTGCGGATGCGGACTCCTAGCGGCATTCTCACCAGCGGACAACTGCGAACGCTGGCAGAGGTCGTACAGCGCTACGGCGAGGACGGCAACGCAGACATCACAACGCGCCAAAACCTTCAGCTTCGGGGAATTCGGATTGAAGATATTCCTGATATCTTTCGGCGGTTTGAGCAGGCAGGCTTGACTAGCGTTCAGTCGGGCATGGACAACGTTCGCAATATCACAGGTTCGCCTGTCGCAGGGATTGATGCCGATGAACTCATTGATACCCGCGACCTGGTGCAGCAGGTGCAAGACATGATCACAAACAGCGGCGAGGGAAATCCAGCGTTTACTAACCTGCCGCGTAAGTTCAACATTGCGATCGCTGGGTGCCGCGACAACTCGGTTCACGCCGAAATCAACGACATTGCCTTTGTCCCAGCCTTTAAAGATGGGGTGCTAGGCTTCAATGTTTTAGTCGGTGGCTTCTTTTCAGCAAAGCGCTGCGAGGCGGCAATTCCGCTAAATGCCTGGGTTGATCCGGGTCAGGTCGTGGCACTGTGCCAAGCAATTTTGGTCGTTTACCGCGATCATGGGTTGCGGGCAAATCGGCAAAAGGCGCGGCTGATGTGGCTGATTGACGAATGGGGAGTCGAAAGATTCCGCTCGGCAGTCGAGCAGCAGTTGGGCGCGTCTCTGCAAAAGGCGGCAGAGAAAGATGAGATCGCCTGGGATAAGCGAGATCACATCGGGGTTCATGCCCAAAAGCAGCCCGGTTTGAACTACGTCGGCTTACACGTCCCTGTCGGTCGGCTGTTTGCTCAGGATATGTTCGAGCTGGCACGAATTGCCGAGGTCTATGGCAGCGGCGAACTGCGGTTTACGGTTGAGCAAAATGTGATTATTCCCAATGTGTCGGACTCGCGGCTGGATTTGCTGCTGAAGGAGCCTTTGCTAGAGCGGTTTTCAGTGCATCCGGCGACCCTGGAGCGATCGCTTGTTTCCTGCACGGGCAGTCAGTTCTGTAACTTTGCCCTGATTGAAACCAAAAACCGTGCCCTCGGGCTAATCCGCGAACTAGAAGCAGAAGTTTCCTGTTCCCAACCTGTGCGAATTCACTGGACGGGGTGCCCCAACTCTTGCGGTCAGCCCCAGGTTGCCGACATTGGTTTGATGGGCACTAAAGCCCGTAAGGACGGCAAAACCGTAGAAGCCGTAGACATTTACATGGGCGGCAAAGTGGGCAAAGACGCTCATCTCGGCACCTGCGTGATGAAGTCAATTCCCTGTGATGACCTCAAGCCCGTGTTGCAAAATTTGCTCGTCGAACACTTCGACGCACACCTGAAGGAGGAAGCCGTGACCTCAACTTGACTTGGGAGACGGTCTGTGCGACCCAAATTTCCTGACTCTAAAGATTCCTAAACTCTCAACGACTACTTACCAAAAGGACTTAGTGAACGCAATGGCAAGATTTTCTAGACGGCAATTCATCATCACCGCAGGCGCAGCCACCGCAGGTAGCCTTTGGCTACACGGCTGTAGCAACAACAACACGGCTAGCTCTGATCCGGTTCCTGCCGCCGAGATTGCCCCCGAAGATGCCCCCGAAGTAACGACCGCAAGACTAGGATTCATTGCCCTGACTGATTCTGCACCGCTGATTATTGGAGTAGAAAAAGGCTTTTTTGCCAAATATGGCATGACCGATGTAGAAGTGGTCAAGCAAGCCTCCTGGGGAACGACCCGCGACAACCTGGTGTTAGGGTCTGGTGGAGACGGCATCGACGGCGCTCACATTCTGACTCCAATGCCCTACCTGATTTCTGAGGGCACGGTCACAGACGGTCGAAAAATTCCCATGTACATCCTGGCGCGGCTCAACGTTAACGGTCAGGGAATTTCGGTCGCAAGCAAATACGAAGAGCTAGGGGTTCAGCTAGACAGTTCGCTGCTCAGGGCAAACATAGACGAAGCGAAGGCGGCTGGCAATCCGCTGAAGTTTGCCGTCACCTTCCCCGGCGGGACTCACGACCTGTGGATGCGCTACTGGTTAGCCGCAGGCGGCATCGACCCCGACAATGACGCTTCTACGATTGTGGTGCCCCCGCCTCAAATGGTTGCCAACATGAAAACCGGGACGATGGATGCTTTCTGCGTGGGCGAACCCTGGAATGCTCAGTTGATTAACCAAAACATTGGCTACTCTGCCCTCACCACGGGTCAGCTTTGGAACAACCATCCCGAAAAAGCATTCGCAATGCGAGCAGACTGGGTAGACCAAAACCCAAAAGCAACGATGGCGCTGCTTAAGGGTGTGCTGGAGGCGCAGATGTGGTGCGACCAGGCAGAAAACAAAGAAGAAATGTCAGACATCATCTCAAAACGCGCCTGGTTTAACGTGCCTGCAAAAGACATCGTAGAGCGGTCTAAGGGTAACTTCGACTTTGGCGACGGTCGGGTTGAGAATGAAAGCGACCACGTGATGAAGTTTTGGAGTGAGAATGCGTCCTATCCGTTCAAGAGTCATGATTTGTGGTTCTTAACGGAAGATGTGCGCTGGGGCTATCTGCCGCCAGACACTGACCTGCAAGCGCTCGTTGATGCAGTCAACCGAGAAGACCTGTGGCAGGAAGCAGCAAAGGCGATCGGACAGGAAGCGGCGATTCCGGCTAGCACCTCTCGCGGCGTTGAAACTTTCTTTGACGGCGTACAGTTTGACCCTGAAAATCCAACGGCCTATCTGGACAGCCTGGAAATCAAAAAGATTTAACCTGCACTGCCTGTGAGATGGGCAAGCACTCTCTATGAGATGGGCGGCTTGCCCGTCCGAGCAGGTGAAACGCCCATCCCACAGCCGATTTGAGTTCACGCTGCTAAACTACTGAACCCCGCCACGAGGAGAATCATTGAGATGACGGCAAGACTGGACGCAAGACCAAAGCGTAACCACCAAGATTTGGTTTCGATGTTGGGGAAACAGGCGAAAGTGCTGTATCCTCCGGCGATCGCCCTACTGATTTTCCTGGTGATTTGGCAAGTCTTTACCTCCCTACCGGGAGCCACCCTACCCACCCCCATCCAAACCGTTGAAGAAACCTGGGAACTGATCGTCAACCCCTTCTTTGACAACGGCGGCAACGACAAAGGGCTATTCTGGCAAGTCTTCACCAGCCTGCAACGGGTTGCCCTGGGCTACACGCTAGCTGCCATCGTTGGAATTGGGCTAGGCATCTTGATTGGCACCAGCACCTTTATGTTTCGCGCCCTCGACCCGATCTTTCAGGTTTTGCGAACCGTGCCGCCGTTGGCCTGGCTGCCAATTTCCTTAGCCGCCTTTCAGCAGGCCAATCCTTCTGCCATTTTTGTCATTTTCATCACGGCAATTTGGCCCATCATCATCAACACGGCTGAGGGGGTGCGCCAAATTCCCCAGGACTATAACAACGTTGCCAGAGTGCTGCGTCTGTCTCGCACCGAATATTTCTTCAAAATTCTCATGCCTGCCACCGTACCCTACATCTTCACCGGACTCAAGATTGGCATCGGGCTTTCATGGCTGGCGATCGTCGCAGCCGAGATGCTGATTGGCGGCGTTGGCATCGGCTTCTTCATCTGGGATGCCTGGAATAGCTCCCGCATCAGTGACATCATCATCGCCATCATCTACGTCGGCTTAGTTGGCTTACTCCTCGACTGGCTGATCAGCCAAATCGCCAAACTCGTCGTCCCCGAAGAACAAAAGCAAGGCTAACCCCCCATCCCTCATCCCTCATCCCTCTCTTCCCCTCCCCCCACCTACTACCTCCCACCTACCATGTCAGTCTTCGTCGAAGTCGATCACGTCGATCGCATCTTTCCGATGCCCAACGGCAACAGCTATGTTGCGCTGAGAAATATCGAGCTAAAGATTCGTAAGGGTGAATTTGTCACCCTGATTGGACACTCTGGCTGCGGCAAATCTACGTTGCTCAACATTGTAGCCGGGCTAGACCAGCCGACGCACGGCGGCGTAATTTTGGAAGGACGGCAGGTCAAGGAACCTGGACCCGATCGCATGGTGGTGTTTCAAAACTATTCACTGCTGCCCTGGCTATCGGTGCGAGAGAACATCTCTCTAGCCGTCAATCGGGTAATGAATAAACTGCCCCAGGGGGAACGCCGCAGCATTGTTGAACATCACATTGATATGGTGGGGTTGCGCCACGCTGCCGATAAGCGACCGGGGCAACTGTCTGGCGGCATGAAACAGCGAGTAGCGATCGCCCGTGCCCTGTCCATTCGTCCGAAACTGCTGCTGCTGGATGAACCCTTTGGCGCGCTGGATGCGCTAACCAGAGGCGGTTTGCAAGAGCAGTTAATGAAAATCTGCGAAGAAAGCCACGTCACCTGCATTATGGTGACGCACGATGTAGACGAAGCGCTGCTGCTGTCTGACCGCATCGTGATGCTCACCAATGGCCCCGAAGCGCACGTTGGGCAGGTAATTGATGTCCCGTTTCCGCGCCCCCGCAGCCGCATGGAGGTGGTCAACCATCCTAACTATTACAGTCTGCGTAGCGAAATCGTTTATTTTCTCAACCAGCAAAAGCGGGCAAAGAAACTGAGGGCACAACACGCAACAGCGATCGCCCGCAATGGCTTAGAGAAAGTCAACCTGGAGTTAGGTTTCATTCCCCTTACCGACTGTGCGCCGCTAGTCGTGGCAAAAGAGAAAGGCTTCTTTCAAAAGCACGGTCTAGAGGACGTAACCTTGAGCCGAGAGCCAAGCTGGAAAGCGATCGCAGAAGGTGTAACAACCAAGCGGCTAGACGGAGCCGCGATGGTCGCCGGAATGCCCCTCGGTCTGACGCTAGGCATGAATGGCAAACCGCCAACTCCTGTGATTACCGCGCTGACCCTCTCGCGCAACGGCAATGCGATTACGCTGAGCAAAAAATTATTCGATCAGGGTGTGCGAACGCTGGCAGACTTTAAGGCGGCGATCGCCCAAACGCCCGACAAAGTTCCTACCCTGGCGATGGTGCACTCTTCTTCCATGCACAACCTGATGCTGCGCTACTGGCTGGCAGCAGGCGGCATCGACCCCGACCGCGACGTAAATCTGACGGTGATTCCACCGCCGCAAATGGTTTCTAACCTGAAAGCAGGCAACATTGACGGCTACTGCACGGGTGAACCCTGGAACTCTCGCGCCGTGCATGAAGGATTGGGCTTTGTGATTGCCACTGACCTGGACATTTGGCAAGGTCATTGCGAGAAAGTTTTGGGGGTACGTGAAGACTGGGCAAATCAGTATCCACAAACCCATCTGGCACTCGTCAAAGCTTTACTGGAAGCCTGCGAATATTGCGACGATCGCCGCAATCGCCAGGAAATTTTAGACCTGCTTTGCCAGCCCGAATACGTGGGTTCAGAAGCTATCTATACCCGCCCCGGTTTCATCGACCCCTACGATCGCGGCGACGGCACGGTTCCACAGATGGACTTGCACTTCAACCAGTTTTACGTCAACAAAACCAACTGCCCCGACCATGTTGAAGGGCTGTGGATCATGACTCAAATGGCACGCTGGGGAATTACTCCCTTCCCTCGCAACTGGATTGAAGTTCTCGATCGCGTTCGCCGCATTGATGTCTTTGGTCAGGCTGCGAGAGAGCTAGGTTTATTGGATGTAGGGCGCGATCGCCATCCGATTTACCTGTTCGATGGCACCGTCTTCAACCCCGACGACCCCATCCACTACCTCAATGACCTCTCCATCAAACGCGAAGTCCGCGTTGAAGAAGTTAACTTAGATGCCCTGGTAGGTGTGGGTTGAGGAAGGATGAGGGATGAGGGATAAGGGATGAGGCTACCGTAGGTTGGGTTGAGCTTGCGAAACCCAACAACTGCAAAGGTTTGAATTTGTCAGGTTCCATACTTTAACTCAGCCTACAGCTTGATAGATTCATACTTCGACCTCTGCACTCAAAACTTCCACCTCCAGCCCCCAAGTTTCAAGCTCTGTACTTGAAACTCCGACCTCCAAGTTTGAAACTCCGGCTTCCGAACTCGAAACTCCGACCTTCAAATTCCGAACTCCTACCTCCGAACTCTAACCCCCATGCAAACCCTCAACACGACCGAACTTAATATCAACCCGCCGCTAAACCACGATCCTTACTTGGTGATTGACAACGTTTCCAAGGCCTATCCCACACCCGATGGGGCTTACGTCGTTCTCAACGGCATTAACCTAACCGTCCACGAAGGCGAATTTATTTGTCTAATCGGGCACTCCGGCTGCGGCAAATCCACTTTGCTAGATATGGTGTCTGGCTTTCGCAAACCGACCGAGGGTGAAGTCCGCCTTCAGACAAAGCGCATCACCGAACCCGGCCCCGATCGCATGGTGGTGTTTCAAAATTACTCGCTGCTGCCCTGGATGACCGCCTACGAGAATATTTATTTGGGCGTGAAATCAGTCTTTCCAGATAAGCCGGAGGCAGAAAAACGGGCGATCGTGCGCGATCACCTGGCGCTGGTTGGACTCTCTGATGCAGCCGACAAAAAGCCCAAAGAGCTATCTGGCGGCATGAAACAGCGGGTTTGTATTGCCCGTGCGCTGGCGCTGCGACCGCAAGTGCTGATTTTAGACGAGCCGTTTGGGGCACTCGACCCCATTACCCGCGAAGAATTGCAGGAAGAGCTGCTCAAAATCTGGACTGATCATCGCGTCACCGTGCTGATGATTACCCACGATATTGATGAGGCGCTGTTTTTGGGCGATCGCCTGGTAATGATGACCAACGGCCCCGCTGCCCAGATTGGCGAAATCCTCAACATTCCCTTCCCTCGCCCTCGCAACCGCACCCGCCTGATGGAAGACCCCCACTACTACGACCTGCGAAACCACGCGCTCGACTTCTTATATCGTCGATTTGCCCATGATGACGCATAGGGAAAGGATGAGGGATGAAGGATGAGGGATGAAGTAAGGCTGTTGGCCCTTACTGCCCTTAGCCTCTAGACCCTCCTGCAAAAGCTACCTTTTAACACCGTGACAGACAGCATCAAAACACTGTGTCCTTACTGTGGTGTCGGGTGTGGGCTTGAAGTCTCACCTCCGGCACAGCCAGGAAAGCCAGTTCATCGAGATCATCAGGGAACTCCCGTCTGGAAGGTGAAGGGCGATCGCACCCATCCTTCTAGTCAGGGAATGGTCTGTGTGAAAGGCGCAACCATTGCCGAGTCAATTCACAAAGATCGCTTGCTCTACCCGATGCTGCGCGACTCACTGGATGAATCGTTTCGCCGAATTAGTTGGGATGAGGCACTCAACACTATCGTGGAACGAATCCAAACAGTACGCCACACTGACGGGGCAGATGCGCTCTGTATGTATGGCTCTGGTCAGTTTGTCAGCGAAGATTATTACACGGCTCAAAAGCTGTTTAAGGGCTGCCTGGGCACCAACAATTTTGATGCCAACTCGCGGCTGTGTATGTCTTCTGCCGTCAGTGGATACATTCAAAGTTTGGGGTCTGACGGGCCGCCTTGCTGCTACGACGATCTGGAACTAACTGACTGCGCCTTTTTAATTGGCACAAATGCCGCTGAATGTCATCCCATCATATTTAACCGCCTGCGTAAGCACCACAAGCAAAACCGCCACGTCAAGATGATTGTGGTCGATCCGCGCTGCACCCTAACGGCAGAGGCGGCTGATTTGCATCTGCCCATTCGACCAGGCACAGATATTGATTTGCTCAACGGCATTGCCTACCTGCTGTTGCGTCGAGGCTATTACGATTCGTTGTTTATCGAAGACTGCACTAGAGATTTCTCGGCATTTACGCAGGTCATTCAGCACTACCCGCCCGAAGTAGTGGCTCAGCGATGCGGCATTGAGGTCAAAGCCCTGGAGACGGCTGCTCGGTATTGGGGCGAATCTGAGCGGGTTTTGTCAATGTGGTCGATGGGCGTAAACCAGTCCAGTGAGGGAACGGCCAAAGTTCGCACGCTGATTAACCTGCACCTGATGACGGGTCAAATCGGCAAACCGGGGGCGGGGCCATTTTCCTTAACCGGACAGCCAAACGCCATGGGTGGACGGGAATCCGGGGGTCTTTCGCACTTGCTACCGGGCTACCGCTCGGTCAAGAATCCGCAGCATCGGGCAGAGGTTGAGCAATTTTGGAAACTTCCTGCCGGACAAATTTCTGCCCAGCCGGGACGTACAGCCTGGGATATGATCACGGGTTTAGAGAACGGCGAGGTGCAGTTTCTCTGGATTGCTGCAACCAATCCGGTGGTGAGCCTGCCCGATTTAGAGCGAGTCAAGGCGGCTTTGCGGCGATCGCCCTTCACCGTCTACCAGGAAGCCTACTCCCCGACCGAAACCACTGCCTACGCCCACTTGCTGCTGCCTGCGACTCAATGGAGCGAAAAGTCAGGCACCATGACCAACTCCGAACGCCGCGTGACCCTCTGTCCTGCCTTTCAGCGGCCTCGCGGTGAAGCCAGAGAAGACTGGGCAATTTTTACCGAAGTCGGTCGCCGTCTCGGTTTTGTGGATCAGTTTCCTTTTACCAGTTCCGCTGAAGTTCACGCCGAATTTGTTCAACTCACCCGCGATCGCCCCTGCGACATGACGGGCATCAGCCACGAGCGACTGAAGCAGGAAGGCCCGATTCAGTGGCCCTGCCCCAGCGAAGACAAAACAGAAACCAATAAGTCCCTCCCCCCCCC
>JAAUQZ010000381.1 GCA_012033355.1 Leptolyngbyaceae cyanobacterium RM1_406_9
ATAGTTTAAGGGGAACTTCTGTATACACGGTAGCCCGCTTTGGGAGAGGGATTTAGGGTGAGGGCTACAAAAGTGGGATGCACCCATGCGTTAGGGCTAAGAGCTAAAGTCAATGTACTATAGCTTTTAGCCCTTTGTTGTGTTGCCCCGTTACGTGTTGTTTTATTAGTTCCTGGATATGAAGCAAGATCACCTCCTTCGTATAGCAGCTTGCCCCATACTGCATTACTGCCAATCGTTTAGCTCCCAACTGCAATCGAAATGTAAGAACTTCATCAGCGGAGTTCTCTTAATCTTTTCATTCAGCGGATTGATAGCACCAGCCCAGGCGCAGGGAGAATGTGGCACTGCAACCTACTATGATATGGGTGAAGTCACCAGTAGCGGTGAATCGTTTGATCCGGGCGCATACACGGCAGCTTCTAGCTATATTCCTAATGGCACCCTTGTCATGATTCAAAACGTTGATAATGGGCTAGAAATAACTGTTGAGGTTAATGACTATAATCCGGGTTGGGGAATTATTGACGTTACGCCTGCTGTGATGGAGGCACTCGATCCGGGGGGAGAAAAACTAAGTTTGGAGGTTTGCCTCTATTACTAACCGTCAGTCATGTAATTAATCAACATCACGCAAGATGATACAGTGCTTGCCTAAACTAATTTGCCCAGTTTGCAAAAATTGAGTGAGTAGACGAGTTACGATAACACGGGTTATATACACGCACTCGCTAAGGATCGCGGATTAAATAACCTGTAAAACCAGAATCTCTGTAGGGACATGGCATTGCCATGCCCCTACACAGGAGAATTACACATTAATAAATCCGCAATCCTAAATCTTCGTGAGTCAGGCAAATACCGAGACGAACGCCGCTTGATCGTCGCTACGTGGAAGCTATATGAGTGAGATGTCGCTGGGACAATTCGTCACACTGCTGACTGATTTTGGTTTGCAAGATACTTATGTTGGGATGATGAAGGGGGCGATCGCCCAAGTCAACCCCACTCTGACTGTCATTGACCTGACTCACCAGATTCCACCACAAAATATCACAGCAGGGCGATTTCACCTGATGAATGCATATCCATACTTTCCCTTAGGAACCGCACACATCGCGGTGGTTGATCCAGGTGTGGGAAGTGAGAGGAGGGCGATCGCCATTCAGCTTCAACATGGTTTCTTGGTTGGGCCAGATAATGGCTTATTTAGCGGCATTCTTGACCAGCATTTGGCGATCGCTGCGGTTGAGCTAACAAACCCTAATTACTGGCGCACCTCCAAACCAAGCGCAACTTTTCATGGACGCGACATCTTTGCTCCAGTTGGGGCGCATCTCGTATCGGGCGTTGCTCTGGAAAAGCTTGGAACTGCAATTGATTTGACTTCGCTCAAACGAATACCATTGGTTGCCTGTACTAAAATAGAAGGGGCGATCGCAGGCACAATTCAGCATATCGATCATTTTGGCAACCTGATCACCAATATTCCTGGAAATGAAGTGATGAATAGAAGTTGGTCAGTAGCAATTGGTGAAATGACAATTCCAGGAAAACATACTTATGCAGATACTCCTACAGGATATTTACTAGCGCTAGTGGGGAGTCACGGTTGGGTTGAGGTTGCAGTGAGTGGCGGCAATGCCCAAGCTCAACTGCAACTGTGTGCTGGAAGTCCTGTACAGGTTATATTCCTTTGATCGTGAAGCCGCTGAACGCCCCGCTACACACATCCTCTGTAGAACAAGGGCTTAAGCCCCTTGTGAGGCTGGAGATTGATTGATTCTGCATTCGGGTTGCGTAAGCCCTGACACAGTTTTAATAATATCGCGCAGCCAGCGAACTGCCTCATCTTGAGCGCTTAGTTTGCTCCATACCATTGAAACGGTCCAGGGTTTAGTTTCGACTGGAAGTTCAAATAGCTCCAATGGTAAATATCGGACATCCGCAGAGCGAGACGATGAGGAACTGCTGCAACCAAATCACTGGAAGCGATCGCACACGGCAAAATCAACATATGAGGAGTCGTTAAGGCAATCCGACGCGCTATCTTCTGCTCATTCAACGCTTTATCAATTTCACCCATACTATCTCGTCGCAGCGTTGTCAGCGCATGAGAGAGAGAAGCAAAGGTTTCTAAATCCATTGTTCCATGCTTCAGGCTGGGGTGTCCCTGACGGGCAATTCCAACAAACCGCTCGGTGAAAATAGGTTCCCAAACCGTTTGTCGGGGCGGATTTGGAAAAACGCCTAAGGCAACTTCAACTACTCCTTGTTCTAGCAACTCACCCACGCTGTCTTTCTCATAACCAATCATGTGAAAGTTGACTGATGGTGCAGTTTGACAGCTAAACTCTAGCAGCGACGGCACTAAAACCAGGCTGGTATAATCTGAGCTGCCAATGGCAAAGGTGCGATCGCTAGTCGCAGGTTCAAATATCCGACTCGCAGTAACTGTTTGGCGAATCTGTTGCAGTGCTGCCAAAATACCAGGGGCGATCGCCTGAGCTTTAAGCGTTGGCTGCATCTGTCGCCCCAACCGCACAAATAACTCATCTTCAAACAAAATCCGCAACCGATTCAGCGATGCACTCATGGCAGGTTGCCCAACTTGAAGCCGTTCAGCGGCTTGAGTGACGCTGCGCTGCTCCAATAAGGCTTCAAAGGCAACCAGCAGGTTTAGATCAATCGCTGCCAAATTTATCGATTTCATTAATACTAATCATCTAAAAAATCATCTTGCTCACTAGTTTAAGGGTTGTTACGGTAACGGTGTAGCAAATTCAATCAGCATTTGATAACTATGGCGCAAAGAGTTGCAGTGGTTACAGGCAGTCACAAGGGGCTGGGGTATGCGATCGCCCGTCAATTGACTCAAAAGGAAATTCAAGTTATCTTGACCAGCCGTAAAGAGCAAGACGGCCGTACCTCTCAGCAGCGACTATCTCAGGAAAATATTCAGGTCGATTTTCATCCGCTGGATGTCACGAGTGATGAGAGCGTACAGCAGTTCACAACCTGGTTGCAGCAAACTTACGGCAGAGCCGACATTTTAGTGAATAACGCGGGAGTCAACCCAACTGGACAACCCGAAGAAGCAAGTCTACTCACCGTTCAGCTAGAAACAATGCGTTCAACCTTTGAAACAAACGTGCTGGCAGTTGCTCGAATGATTCAAGCCCTGCTGCCGCTGATGAAAGCCCAAAACTACGGGAGAATCGTCAACATCTCAACTGAAATGGCTTCTCTCACGTCACTAGGAAGCGATTACTACCCATTGGCTCCCTCCTATCGCCTATCTAAAGTTGGGCTAAACGGACTGACAGCAATCCTGGCAAAGGAGCTTCAGGGTACAGATATCTTAGTCAATGCCTATTCTCCTGGCTGGCTACAAACCGATATGGGTGGGTCAAATGCACCCCTCACGGCGGATGAAGGAGCCGAAACCGCTGTATATTTGGCAACCTTGCCAGAAAGCGGCGCACAGGGAAAATTCTTTGCAGAAATGCGGAAGTTTGGAGGGGCGATCGCGCTTCCCTGGTAATTAAAGGACGATCGCTAGATCTGCGGCTTCTTCGACTCGACTTTAGCCATTTATCAGGAGGAGGAGAGCAGATGAATCAACTGTTCACGTTCTGCCTGGGGGAATAAAGCCAGAGTAGGGAGGAGAGCAGGTCGTGAAAAAAGCTGAACGTGC
>JAAUQZ010000083.1 GCA_012033355.1 Leptolyngbyaceae cyanobacterium RM1_406_9
TGGCTGGGTTGATATTTCAGATTACGGGCGGCTGGGCAGCTTATAAAGCGGCTGTGGTGAGCTAGCAAAAAATTGCAAAAACGTAGGGGCGAACGGCCGTTCGCCCCTACCGGGATTCTCAGATTAAATTTTTAATCGGTGTAATCGCGCTTTGGTGAGAGATAGCTTACATTCTGCCGTTTTGCATCACTTGCTGAAGGTGCTGGCGAATTTCTTGCGCCTGCTGTTTGTCAGACTCGCGCAGCTTTTGAAACAGCTCTACACAAGGCTGTGAATCCATGCTTTGAGCGTCCTGAATGTAGGTTTCGTAAGCTTTTACGGCTTCAGCTTTGTTGTGTAGGGCGGTGAGCAAGTCATACTCTAAGTTGCTAATTGCTCGATTTTGGTCGGTTTGAACGTGACTAACCATTGTTTCACCTCTGTGAATGTTCGTTTCTCACAGTGGCTCACCTCAGGAGACAATTCATCTGCCCAAAAGCGTATGGACTGTAACCAATCGGTTGTAACCCGTTAAAGCAGTCCACCGTCGCCCCAGGACATATCGGAGATGTCCCAACCTTTCAGGTCGGTGGGTGGGCGATCGCTACTCCACGCCCACCAGGAAGTCCCGCAGGTGCAAAGATAAAACTCTTGCCATTTCTTGCGATGGTCTTCGGTGAAAACGGGCGATCGCCGATTAATCCAAACTTTTTCGGACTCTGTGCAGGCAGTGCGACAAGTTGGGCAGACAAATTCATGAGCGTGAACTGCTGGTTTCGTCCAGTCAGGCGGAGTTGGAGCAAACGCATCCATGTATAAAAACCGAGTAGCATCTACAAACCATTATCAGCGTTTTGTTTCTGAACGGCTAAGTCACGCTGCCATAAAGAAAGAGAAGAGAGCAATGCGAAGCTCGGCTCTCCTCTTTTATAGCGGTAGCCATATTGATTAGGACATTTTGGTGGCGCGGCTCCGCCGCGCCACCAAAATGTCCGTGCCCTAACATAGCTGACTACAGCCATAACTCAAGTGGTCAATCCCGTCAGAACTTACGCATTCCCCCTGGGAAACAAGGGGCTTAAGCCCCTTGTTGAGGTGGCGATCGCTTGATTTCACATTCTGCTTGCGTCAGTTCTGACGGTTTCTACATGAAGCTGCATCACACTCTAAACGGTCTTCCGCTTGAGGGATTTGATACTTACAGAACCTAGCCCCAAGACCAACAGCCCCGTCACAATACCAGGTTCTGAAACTGGTTGCACCGGACCATCAGCGCTAGCAAGAAGCGTAATTTCGTCTCCCAAAATCCGTCGTTCGGTTCTCAATAAGTTGTAGCTGCTATCAAGGACAGGGAAAACCTGCACAGGGGTCAGCGTCACTTTAGCAAAGGCATTCTTGCCGCTTTCCAGGCGCTCAACGTTGATTTCCAGGTGTCCGTAGTGCTTGCCGCCCCTCAGGAGTTGCGGAACACCATCAACCTCTTGCCAAAACTCAGGTTCATCCTGATCGGCAGTCCATTGATTAAATCGGTTGTAATTCAGTAGATTTCCCTCGGCATCTCGGTTCTCACCTCGAAGCCCATCTCCGGCTACCCCTACGTCGTAGTAATGAACCCCAATGCCATCGCCGTTTTCATCGACAAAACTGCGTTCAAACATTTCGCTGTGACCTGAAAGGACAGCAGACACGCCGTATTCCTCAAACAAAGGATGATATTGGCGCATGGGAGTGCCACCCTGACCTGAAGAGTCTACATGGTTCATCGGTAAACCGTGCGTGCCATCGGAGTAAGGCACATGGTGAAACTGCACAAAAATGATTTGACCTTGTTCACGGGCATCTCGGAGCTGCTCTATTGCCCAGTTCCACTGGGTGCTGCCGGGGTTAAAGTCGGCGAGGTCCGTTCCCCCTTCAGCCTCGTACTGTTCGCGGGTGAAGTTTTCCTGAGTGTCTGTGCCAGGGCCCGTGTAGTCTCGACCGCTGATTTGAGGGGGTTGTCCTTCACCGCCATAGTTGCTGCGACGATCATCAGGTTCACCGTTTGAACTGTCGAGGGTGATGATTGTGATCGGGCCATAGTCGGTGCGGTAGTAATTGTCCTGATGCTCAGGAGTGCCGTTGTCTAGGCCGTCAAAGTAGACATGGTACTTGGAGCGTCCAAACAATGGGCCAAAGCGACCCTCTGCATCCGTGCCATATCCACCGTTGAGCGCTCCAAAGTTTTCCCAGTTGCCCAGGGCTGGCAGAATTGGGTAGGAGGAAAGTCCGCTATCCAGTTCCCCAGCGTTGTGACGGAAGAATTCATCCCAACCGGGCTGATAGCCGCCGCCCTGCACCAGGTCTCCGGGCATCATCAAAAAGTCGGGTTCGCGGCTGTTAATGACTTCCAGGTTGCGCTTGTACCCTTCGGTTTCAGTTAGAGCATACAGCAGGCGGCTGCCTGTAGTGCCAAAGGTTTCAGCCCAGCGGCTATCGACTGGATCGGGGCGATCGCTCGATCCATTTGCCAGAGCGCCCTGCTGCCAGTCACGATTCGTCACTCGTCCCAGCGGCTCAGTTTCACTGTCAGACAGAGCAACGAATCGAATATTGCTCCAGCTATCGCGAGTCGGGGCAGTTTTAAAGCTGGAGTCAAAGGTGCTGTCGCCTACTGTGACGGAGTACTGATAGGTTGTGTCGGGCAACAAACCGCGAACGTCAATCGTGTGCTTGTAGTTAGTATCCCCTAATAGCCAAGAACCAGTCTCCAATCCAGAGATTTCTTGAGTTTTCTCCGCATTTGTGTAAGACAACAGCGGTTCAAAGGTTGGGGTGCTGTCAAAAGTTAGAGGGCTGCTGAGTTCAGGGTTGGTAATGGAAAGAGTTCCAGCAATATCTTCCTCTGTAAACCAGGTAAAGTACACACCATCCGAGGATGGCTGCTGAAGGTAAGGATTAACGCGAAAGGTCGCTGCCTGAGCGGAGACAGTTATAAAACTCAAGCTTACAGATGTGGCAAGTGCTGCACTAACTGAAAAAAGGTACTTGTTTTGCATATTCTTCATAGAAATAAAACTCCGCAGAAATGCCCAAATTGAACCCGTCAAGTTGAAGTAATTCGGCAATTTGGCTTTAACTGGAAATAGCTGAGTCCTAACTCTATGAAAGTACTGCGGCAAGCCTAACGCCAGATTAACGCTGTGCTATTGCGGGTTTAACCTCTCAGACTGCTTTCGCAAGAGCTATCATCCTATCAACTGGATATTTGTTTTTCAAAAATTATCTCTGTTCATTTCTTGACAATTTTGTTGAAGTGTGAAGTTGACAATTTTGTTGAAGCATGAAATTGTCAAAACTAAATTATCTAAAGTTTGAGACTAGGTAATAAGCAAGTTTTCTAGTTTAATTTAGAACATCACTGTGCCGGAAGGATGACCTTTATGACAGACGATCTTCTCATTCTCAGGGCGATCTCCCTGGTGGGGATCTTTGTGTTGTGTGCGATCGCCTGGTTATTTTCCGAAAATCGCAGTCCGCGATATTTTCCCTGGCGGGTTGTGGTTGCGGGAATTTTGCTTCAGTTGGCGCTAGGTGCCCTGGTATTTGCCGTGCCAGGGTCACGGGGTGTGCTACAGGCCTTTAGCAGCCTGCTAGATGGAATTTTTGTCGCAGCAGATGCAGGCGCACGGTTTGTGTTTGGGCGCAACATTGTTCCTCTGCTAGATGCAGACCCAGATGTCAACTTGGGCTACATTTTTGCCTTCCGGGCTTTGCCTACAGTGGTCTTTTTCTCTGGCTTGATGGCGCTGCTTTACAACATTGGCGTGATTCAAGTAATTACTAACTTTTTTGCCAAAATTTTCTACAGCGTCATGCGGCTGAGCGGGGCAGAGGCACTCAGCGGCGCTGCTAACATTTTTGTTGGAATTGAGGCGGCGATCGTCGTCAAGCCATTTTTGCCGAAGATGACCCGCAGTGAACTGTGTGCAATTCTCGCCTGCTGCTTTGGCACGTCGGCTTCCTCAACACTAGCCATCTATGTCAGCTTCCTCAGACCCGTTTTCCCAAACATTCTGGCACACCTGGTATCTGCTTCGATTATTGCCATTCCCGCCTGCTTTGTACTGTCTAAAATTCTGGTGCCCGAAACCGAAATTCCGCTGACCGCAGGCGGCATTCCCGATGAAAAAGATATTCGCGCTTCTGAGTATGACCTGCCTGGTGAGGAGGATGGCGACCACACCCCCAGAGAAACGGTTGGTGGCGAACCCATTGAGCGGGTTAGCCCGCTGGATGCCGCAATTGTGGGAGCGCTGGATGGCGTAAAAATGGCAGTGGCGATCGCCGCTGTCCTCATCCTCATCCTGGGTTTGGTTTCCCTGATCAACCAATTCTTTGGCTGGCTGTCTAACTTGCCCAGCCCCATAGGAGATGTGTTTCAGGTAATCACATTAGCCAACATTGCTGGCGCTTTGTTCTTACCATTTACAGCGCTAACGGGTGTTTCTCTTGAATGGCAAACCCTATGGGAATCATCGGTCATCATCGGACGGCGGCTGTTAGAAACAGCAATTCCACCCTATCAGACACTTGGGGAAGCCGCCGCCTTGCCTGAAGCACAACGAGTCATTACAGATCGCGCCGTCCTCATCATCAGCTACGCCCTATCGGGTTTTGCTCACCTGGCTTCCGTGGGCATCTTTGTCGGCGGCACGATCGCCCTGATCCCCTCGCGCCGCAAAGATATTTCAGAACTTGGCTGGAAAGCCCTCTTTGTCGGCACCCTGGCAACCTTGATGATCGCCTGCGTTGCGGGCGTGTTTGACACTGGAGATCCAAGCATCTTAGGCGCACCTGCCCCCGAAGCGGCTCCCCTAACGGCTCCATCACCCACCCCCGAAGAAACACCAGAGGAAAGCCTGGAGGAGGAAAGCCCAGCTTCTCCCAGCCCAACGGATGCAGAATCACCCGAAGCAGAATTTCCTTCCCCTAGCCCAACGGCTTCCCCCAGCCCAACGGCACCTGCCGGACAGTCCCCTGCTCCTTCCCCTAGCCCTTCTCCGGCTGCAACTTCTACCCCCAGTCCCTCTCCGGCTGCTAGTCCCACGCCCCCACCGCCCCCTTCGCCGTCGCCAAATTCGTGAAGAACCGGAGGACGTAAACTAAAACAATCTATTCCGTTGCTTACTCTGTCTCTACAGGTGCTCGGTTTGCTCGCTGGATGGTGGGTTTGATTGGTCGGGGCGATCGCCCGACGCAAATACAGCAGATAAATTAGAACTCCAACCTGAACGGGTACAAGAGCGACGTAACTTCTTAGGGGAGAAATGAGGTCTAATTGTGAAAAAGCGGCGAAGTATCCCGTGCCTATCAGCGCCAGAAATAGAGACACAGCAAGATTTTTACGCTTGAGTCTTAGCATTATTACTACCAATTACTACCAATATCTGAAGCTGCCAATAGTTATCAACACTTGAATTAAGTCAGGTTTGCCGCTGAGCCTAGCAGATGTGCTAAGGGAGATTGGGCAAAAGCGGTGTAAAGTTCTCCAGAACTTGCCAACCTATAAAGCCGCCAAGCGTGATAGCCCAGCGCTGTAATCAGACACAGCAGCAAGAAGCGGCGATCGCCTACCACAGCGCCATAAAACGCTCGAACTCGTCTGGCAGTAAACAGTTCAACAGCAATATGAATTGCAACCCCAACAAAACCTGCAAAGACAATTGGCCCAAGCAAATGATGTTGAATGGCCAAGCTAAAATCTCCCCGGGCGATCGCCATAAACGATCGAGTCATCCCACAAGTCGGACAAGGAATTCCAGTCAGGTGCAAAATTGGGCACTTGAGTAGCGATAGTCGATATCCCTGGTTGTAAAGAAAAGCTCCTGCAACAGGGGCAACTGATCCCCCCAGAAAGCCCCAACGGAGACGGCGATCGCCAGCAGAGAGAGAATCAGAAAATTCAAACATATCGGCCACAGACCTGACTCTAGAGTCAGTTAGAAAACTTTTTAGAACCAGCCTTTTTTGCTGAGGATGTAGGTGCTAACAAACTCCTCATCTGACTTGGTCAGGTAAATAATTCCTTCGACCAGACCAATTACGCCCATAACAGCGGCCCCAAATCCGCAGGTCAATATCGAGACGAGCAACATCACCAACCCTTCGGTGGTGTAACCCAAAATAAATTTATGCACCCCAAGAGCGCCCAGAAGAATGCCGCAAACTCCAGCCGCAACTTTCTTATCAGCACCTTGAGACGGGGAAGGATTAGTCATCTTAACGGAACTCCTATGTAAGTTTTCTATGTTTCGCAAGCAGTATACCCAGTTGTACCGCGCATCTATCTCATGGCAGAACTTGATCAATAACTTGCAAATCCACGTTTAGATCCAACCTGAAAGTTGCAAAAACCGGATTTTTTAGGGACAAAATTTTTGTAGAAAACTTCAGTGAACATTTCTGAAAACTACTAAAAAAGAAAAATAGGCTTGGAAAAAAAGCAGGCGATCGCTCCACCCCAATTGGAGAATCTAAAAAGAACGTTAACTCTGCCGCTAAAGCCATCTGCGTTTTGTAAACTATTGTAAATAAGTACAAATACTTAATAGCTTTGTTTTGAACTAGCGGTTTTGTTTTGAACTAGCAGTTCCATCTCCCCTGGAGGAGGTGCGGTTGTGTGGTGTCAAAAAAATTTTAGTATGCGTAGGATGAGTGCTGAAGAGCTATTGGCTGAATACGCTAATGGCAGACGAGATTTTCGGGATATAGATTTGAGTCAAGCCCACCTGTTTGAATGCAACTTGCAAGACGCTGACTTTCAGGGAAGTAACTTAAGCCGTGTCTATATGGCTTACGCTAACCTGAGTCGCGCCAATCTGCAAAAAGTTCTACTACACAGTGCTGAACTCAGCAATATCAGATTTCAAGCTGTTAACTTGACCGATGCAGACTTGGCGCAGGCCAACCTATTCCGCGCCGATCTACGCAATTGCGCCTGGCGCGGGCCAACCTGTTTGGCACAAATTTTCAAAGCGCCGATTTGCGTAACGCCGACCTGAGCTTTGCTGACCTGAGTAGAGCAAATTTAGAGAGCAGCAACTTAGACCAGGCAAAACTGATTGGCGCAAAGCTGAGCCGCTGTAATCTGTTTCGTGCCCAATCCATCGATCTGGATGGGGCAAACGTAGATAACACAACGGTCTTCCCAGACGGACATCGGTTTAAACCCTGACAGGAGCAGCGTTTTGCGAAATGCTTTGACGAAAGAACCTTAAAGTTCAAATCTGTCCGTTACCGCCCCAACACTACTGGAGGAGACCAGTTTGGCATATTTTGCTAAAACGCCTCTGGTGTAGCGGGCCTGGGGAGGTTGCCACTGGCTTCGACGCTGGGACAACTCTTCATCGGAGATGTTCAGTTGCAGCAGTCGAGCATCGGCATCAATGGTGATCGTGTCGCCTTCCTGAACGAGGGCGATCGCCCTCCCACAGCGGCTTCTGGCGCAACGTGCCCGACCACTAGACCATAAGTGCCGCCCGAAAAGCGTCCGTCGGTAATCAGCCCAACAGAATCGCCCAATCCTGCCCCAATAATGGCAGAAGTAGGAGCCAACATCTCCCGCATTCCGGGCCCGCCCTTCGGACCTTCGTAGCGAATCACGATAATATCTCCAGCGCTGATCTGGTTTGCCAGAATTGCCTCCAGGCAAGCTTCTTCGGACTCAAATACTCTAGCGGGGCCAGTGATTTTGCGGCTTTTGACTCCGGTGAGTTTGGCGACTGATCCTTCGGTTGCCAGGTTGCCGCGCAAGATTCCCAGGTGTCCCTGGGGATACATTGGGTTGCTCCAGGGGCGAATTACATCCTGGTCAGAGCGTGGCTCATCGGGTACGTCAGCCAGCACTTCAGCAATGGTTTGCCCGGTAATAGTGAGCGCATCGCCGTGCAGCAAACCATGCGTCAGCAGCACTTTCATCACCTGAGGAATGCCGCCTGCTTTGTGCAAATCGGTGGCAACATAACGGCCCGATGGCTTCAGGTCACACAGCACAGGAACCCTTGCCCGGATTGTTTCAAAGTCGTCGAGGGTGAGGGGGACGCTGGCAGCATGGGCGATCGCCAGTAAATGCAGCACCGCATTCGTTGAACCGCCGACCGCCATAATTACCGCGATCGCATTCTCAAAAGCTTTGCGAGTGAGAATCTGGCTAGGCAGAATTTGCCGACGGACGGCTTCAACCAGAACCTGAGCCGACTTTTCAGCGCTGTCTGCCTTTTCTGCATCCTCGGCCGCCATCGTAGAGGAATACATCAGGCTCATCCCCATTGCCTCAAACGCTGAGGACATCGTGTTTGCCGTGTACATACCGCCACAAGAACCCGCACCAGGGCAAGATTTGCGCTCGACTTCTAGCAATTCGTTCTGGTCAATTTTGCCTGCACTGTACTGTCCGACGGCTTCAAAGGCACTGACGACCGTTAGATCTTTGCCGTTGTGGTGTCCCGGTTTGATCGTGCCACCGTAGACAAAGATAGCGGGAATGTTGAGACGGGCGATCGCCAGCATCGCCCCTGGCATATTCTTATCGCAGCCGCCGATCGCCAGCACTCCATCCATACTTTGCCCGTTGCAAACCGTCTCGATCGAGTCAGCAATCACCTCCCGCGACACCAGTGAATACTTCATTCCCTCGGTGCCCATCGAAATACCATCACTGATAGTAATCGTGCCAAACATCTGCGGCATCGCCGCCGCCGCCCGAATACCCGCTTCTGCCCGCTTTGCCAAATCATCTAAACCTACATTGCAGGGAGTAATCGTACTGTAGCCGTTTGCCACTCCTACAATCGGTTTTGTGAAATCTGCATCGGCAAAACCAACCGCCCGTAGCATTGCACGATTGGGAGTTCGCTGCACCCCCTGTGTAACCACTTGACTTCTGAGATTCTCTGGCATTTTGTTGTCCTTAGTCATTCGTTACTTGTCACTTGTCATTAAGCTTCCCGACAATCAATGCAAACCCCTGTACTATAAAACAACAAAATGTGGCTGTACTCATCCAAGTCAGGACAAAAAAAGGAGGCGAGGCTAAGTTCTGCCTCCTTTTTGTTCTGACCTAAATGATTGACATCATCGCAGTCCGCAAAGCAGCAGAACGAAAATTCAGACGATGTTCTGTCAATTGAGGCAACATAGGAGCAACTTCACATTCAGCGATATCACGTTCAGATTAGTATCTTGAGATTCACCTGAGGCAGTTAAATATGGATGCTGAGGAACTGCTAGTCCGATATGCAGCCGGGATAAGAGACTTTCGCGAAGTCACCCTGGCTGGGGCAAATCTGAGCGGACAAAACTTACGTGAAGCGAATTTACGACGGGCTAATCTGAGCAAGGCAGATCTACGAGGTGCAGACCTGGGCGCGGTCAACCTACGCGAAGCAAATCTATTTGGAGCAGATTTAACCCAGGCGATTTTAAGTGAAACGAACTTAATTGGCGCAGACTTGACTCACGCAAATCTCAACGAAGCCGACCTGACCGAATCCGGACTGCGCGGCACAAAACTCAACGAGGCTAATCTGAACGGCGCAAACCTGGCAGGCGCAAACTTGGGTGAAGCGAGTCTCAACAAAGCAAATCTGCGAGAAGCTAATTTGAATGAAGCTAATCTGAGTCGGGCAAAACTGATTGCCGCAGATTTGACCCGAGCAATTTTAGAAGGGGCAAACTTTACCAACGCGATTTTGAACGAAGCAATTTTGGAGGGCGCAAATCTGATTGGTGCCCTGTTCAACGGAGCCAGCTTAGAAGAAGCAGATTTGAGAGATGCCGATCTGAGCCGTGCCAGAATGATGGGCGCAAATTTGATTAACGCAACCTTGACGCGCACTAGCATTCGAGGCGCAAATTTGAGTTGGGCTTCTCTGCGAGGGGCTAATCTACGGGGCGCAAATTTGTATCGAGCTAGATTAAGCTGGACAAACTTGAGCGAGACAAACCTGACAGAAGCCGTTCTGATCAATGCCAGCATGACTCAGACGAATCTCTACAATGCTGACTTAACGGGCGCTATCATGCCAAACGCCAGTACCCACGAGTAGAGGGGTTAAAAGTTCAGGGATGCCCCCCCGCCTAGCAAGAGGGCATCCCTGTTTGAATGGAACAGCCTGTTTGAATGAAACAGGCGTAATCGCTCGGCGCTGCAACTACTTGGTTTCTGAGAATTCAGCGTCAATTACATCGTCGTCGCCCCCTGTAGGAGGTGGAGCGTCTGAACCCTCTGCATCAGGGGCACCACCTCCAGGAGGAGTTGTGCCATCGCCGCCCTGCTGCTGGTAAAGGTTGCTGCTGATGCTGTAGAAGGTCTGCTGAAGTTCGCTGGTGAGGGTCTTGATTTTCTCGTAGTCTTCACCCGCAGATGCTTCACGCAGATCTTTGATTAAGCCTTCAACTTTAGCCTTGTCGGCCGCAGGCACCTTGTCGCCGAGGTCAGCGATTTGCTTCTCGGTTTGGTATGCCAGTGAGTCTGCCTGGTTTTTGATGTCAATCTTCTCACGTCGATCTTTATCTGCCGCCGCGTTAGATTCTGCCTCACGTACCATCCGCTCGACTTCATCCTGGGGCAAAGTTGAAGCACCCGTGATGCTGATAGACTGCTCTTTGCCAGTGCCCTTGTCCTTTGCGCGAACGTTGAGAATACCGTTTGCGTCAATGTCGAAGGTGACTTCGATCTGGGGGACACCCCGAGGCGCAGGGGGAATGCCGTCTAGACGGAACACACCCAAGTCTTTGTTGTCGTTGGCCATTTCCCGCTCACCTTGCAGGACGTGGATTTCAACATTAGTTTGGCCATCCGCTGCGGTGGAGAAGACTTCAGACTTCTTGGTGGGGATGGTGGTGTTGCGAGGAATAATTTTAGTCATTACGCCGCCCAGCGTTTCCACGCCCAGAGAGAGGGGGGTTACGTCGAGGAGCAGAATGTCCTTCACTTCACCTGCCAGTACACCAGCCTGGATTGCTGCACCCACTGCAACGACTTCGTCGGGGTTAACGGTCTGGTTGGGGTCTTTGCCTAAAATCCGCTTGACTAGCTCTTGCACCGCAGGAATTCGGGTGGAACCACCAACCAGTACGACTTCATCGATCGCCCCTTTATCCAACTTAGAGTCACGCAGCGCGGTCTCAACAGGAACCCGGCAACGGTCAATTAGGTCAGCACACAGTTCTTCAAATTTGGCGCGAGTCAGGGTCATATCCAGGTGCTTGGGCCCGTCTTGAGTCGCGGTGATGAAGGGCAAATTAATCTCAGCCTGAGTCACGCTAGAAAGCTCGATCTTTGCTTTTTCTGCGGCTTCGGTGAGACGCTGTAGGGCCTGCTTGTCTTTGCGTAGGTCAATTCCTTCGGTTCTTCTGAACTCTTCAGCCAGGTGGTCTACGATTTTCTTGTCGAAATCGTCACCGCCCAGGTGAGTGTCTCCAGAGGTTGCCAGTACTTCAAATACGCCATCGCCAACTTCCAGAATGGATACGTCGAAGGTACCGCCACCCAAGTCAAAGACGAGAACCGTCTCGTTGCTCTTTTTGTCCAAGCCATAGGCTAGAGAGGCAGCAGTCGGCTCGTTGATGATGCGGAGAACTTCGATACCCGCAATTTTGCCTGCGTCTTTGGTCGCTTGCCGCTGGGAGTCGTTGAAGTAAGCCGGAACGGTAATCACCGCCTGTGTCACCGTTTCACCCAGGTATTTGCTGGCATCTTCGACGAGCTTGCGGAGTACCTGAGCCGAAATTTCTTCGGGGGCGAACTGCTTGCCAGCCGTTGGACAGTCAATTTTGACGTTGCCATTGATGTTGAGGATTTTGTAGGAAACCTCTGTCGCTTCGTGGGTGACTTCATCAAAACGGCGACCAATGAACCGCTTTACCGAGTAGAAGGTGTTTTCAGGGTTCATCACCGCTTGACGCTTGGCGATCTGACCAACCAGCGATCGCCATTCTTTGCGAAGGCAACAACCGAGGGAGTTGTCCGAAAACCCTCTGCATTGGCAATTACAGTGGGTTTACCACCCTCCATTACTGCTACGCATGAATTGGTTGTCCCTAAGTCAATTCCAACAACTTTTGCCATAATTTACTCCAGTTCTACGATGGGGTCTGGTCAATTCCAGATTCATTAAGGGTTTTCAGTTCCCTCGCTTGAGACTGGGGAGATCCGCAGTCACCCCCAACTCTCCTCATGCGGCACGGACTTACTATTCTATATACTGCGTATGTTTTCCTATTCTCATGAAGGCGTATTTACCGAACCAAAACTGGGACGGTCGTGCCGCACTGCACCAAGCGAGACCTGACGAGACAGAGGATTAACCTTGCTCATCGCTGTCAATGACTTCAGTTTAGATGCTGCGATCGCCAGCCGAGTTAGGGCGAACCGTAACCAGGCAGGTGTATTTGCCGCCAATTTTCTAAATTTCAGAGGAAACTCAGATCGGCAGACAGGTTGCGATCGCCAAAATCGCCAAAACAGTAGAATTGATCTGGTGAAAACAAATGCTGCGTGCGATCGCCGCTTTCTCATGGTTCATTTGTCTGCTGAATTGAAGTCCAGGCTGTCTGCCCCTCTGAGCATTGGCTCCTTTGAGGTTAACAGCCGCGTCTTGCAGTCGCCTCTGTCGGGCGTGACCGATCTGGTATTTCGGCGCTTGGTGCGACGCTATGCGCCTACGTCCATGATGTATACCGAAATGGTTAACGCTACAGGGCTGCATTACGTCAAGCAGTTGCCCAAGCTGATGGAAGTTGACCCCGATGAGCGCCCCATTAGCATTCAGCTTTTTGATTGCCGTCCTGACTTTTTGGCAGAAGCCGCTCAAATGGCGGTTGACGAAGGGGCAGACACCGTAGACATCAACATGGGCTGCCCGGTCAACAAAATTACTAAGAATGGCGGGGGGTCATCGCTGCTGCGAGATCCTGAAACGGCAGAAGCAATTGTTCGAGCGGTGGTAAAGGCTGTTAAAGTTCCTGTCACGGTCAAGACCCGCATTGGCTGGACAGAAAAGGAAATCAACGCCATCGAGTTTGGCCAGCGAATGCAGGATGCAGGCGCACAGATGCTCACCTTGCATGGACGGACTCGCGCTCAAGGCTACAACGGCCCTGCTAAGTGGGAATGGATCGGTCGCGTCAAACAAGTACTTTCGATTCCAGTGATTGCGAATGGCGATATTTTTTCCGTTGAGGCGGCTGTTCGCTGTTTGGAGATGACCGGAGCCGACGGCGTGATGTGTTCACGCGGAACGCTGGGCTACCCGTTTCTCGTGGGTGAAATCGACCATTTCTTCAAGACAGGCGAACTGAAAGAGCCACCGACTGCCACTGAGAGGCTTCAGTGTGCGCGAGAACATTTGCAGATGCTGTGGGAGTATAAGGGCGATCGCGGCATTCGTCAGGCCCGCAAACACATGACCTGGTATGCCAAAGGCTTTCCCGGAGCGGCTGATCTGCGGGGGCAGTTGTGCAACATTGACACCGTCGATCAGGGCTGTGAGTTGATTAACCGAGCGCTGGCGCAGCTTGCAGAAATTTCTGCTGATTTGGACGCAAACCGTTTCGATCGATTAGCTGCTGGAACGGCCGTTCGCCCCTGCTTGTGGATTGGGGGAAGAGCTTGAAGCTACAGGAAAGCACCTGCTATCAGTCCGACTACGGCACCCGCTGGCACTAGCTGCCAGGTTGGGCGCTTGAAGCGGATCAGGGCAACCAGAGCAACCACGCCAACTATCGCCGCGACGATTGTTCGACCTGGTGTATTTGCAAATCGCGGACTGGGCAAGGGGAATGGCGGCCGCAGCGATCGCCCCCAACACAGCCGGAGTAACGCCTTTCAAGAAACTGCGAATTCGAGGATTGCGCCGAATCCGAATCAGGAAGGGTGAGGCACCCATGATCAGCAGGAAAGAGGGCGTAAAAATGGCGATCGCCGACACCAACGCACCCAAAACCCCTGCGACCTTGTAGCCCACAAAGGCAGCAGTAATCACCACTGGGCCGGGCGTGAATTCGCCAATGGCAACGCCATCAATAAACTCGCTGCGAGTCATCCATTGAAACTGGTTGACCACCTCAAACTCCAACAGGGGGATAATTACTAATCCCCCGCCAAAGATGAAGCTGCCGACCTTGAGAAAAAATAAAGTCAGCGGCCAGAAGTATTCTTGAATTCGCTCTATTCCCCAAAAGCCAGACATTGCCAGAGTTTCAGCAGGTACGGCGGCGATCGGCAACCCTTGCATAATCGGAGCTAACGGCAATAACCAGCCACCCGTGCGATTTGCTGGGGCCGCAGGAGGATCAGGGCGGTAGACGATTAGCCCGACGATGCCTGCCAGGATAAATTGCAGCAGTACGTTGACCTGGAAAAAGACTATGAGCAGCAGGACGGCGAGGGCGATCGCCACTCCCTTCCAATCCTTAATCGCCTTCTTAGATAACTTCCAGCAAAATCCAAAAATAATCGCAATTACGACAGGTGAGACACCCAGAAACAAATCATCAACCTGAGGGACATCCTGAAAGCGGAAATATGCCCAGGACAGCGTTGTCACGATTAGGAAAGCAGGCAAGATGAAACAGAATCCTGCTACCAGTGCCCCCAATTGCCCCGCTCGTATGTACCCAGTGTAAATTCCCATTTGGGTTGAGGCTGGCCCAGGCAACATTTCACAAACCGCGACTCCTTCAAGGAATTGCTCTTCAGTGAACCAATTTCGCCGCACGACTGCTTCGTCGTGAATCATTGCGATGTGCGCTTGAGGACCGCCAAAACCAATCGCACCCAGTCTTAGAAACAGTCGAGCCAGTTCTTTCAATCGAGCAGATAGACTCAATGCAGGCAGGCTAGCTTCGGCTGCCACAGAGTCTTGATTCGTGTGCTGATCCATTACTGCGAAACCCTCAGCGGTAGTTTACTCGTTGCCATCACACAATCTTTACAAAAGTTAGTATATCGGGTTTCGATAGCGAAAATCACACTTCCTCGAACAATTCACCAAATAGTTCTCGTACTTTTTTCTTAGCATCTTCTAGCTGAACTTTTCCTAAATCTGTGGCTCGGTAGAGTCGTCGATTTTGCCGCCCCGATCGCTCTTCTACAGAAAACAAATACCCCTTGCGCTCCATGTCGTGCAGCATGGGATAAAGCGTCCCAGCGCTGAGTTTGTAGCCGTGACGGGCTAATTCCTTCATGATGCCTACCCCAAAGATTGGCTCCTGAACTGCATGATGAAGAATGTGAAGCCGGATCAAACTGGAGTAAAACTCGCGACCATCCATGAGGTAGGGCTTGGCTAGATTAAGTACTGTGCAGAATAAATTTCCTTCTAAGTAGGTAGCGATCGCACCATTTGTGTGCTGATAAAGACCGCTATACTCCAAATTAGTACCTTATCAATTTGTGGAACTAGTCAGACTAGTTAGACTAGTTTTAGACTAGTTAAATTAGATCTATAGTGAATTCCCAAGGCTAGATCATGACCTCATTTGCCACCTCTACTGTCAGAGCTGACCTGGGCGAGTTGCGGCGGTTAAAGACTCTGCTGCCTCCCGAACTTAGAAGCTGGGTTTCTATCGAAGCGTCTACCGCTGTCAACCCACCGCTGATTACCTGCGAGGAAATCGGCAAAGACCAGGTCGAGGTTCAGGTAGACCTGATGAAGTGGGACCAACTGGCTCTCGACCAGCGAAATTTGCTGTTCTGGCATGAAGTCGCCCGCATTCAAAACGACACCATTCCTAGAGACGGATGGGAAATGGCGGCTCTGGCGATTGGTCTGGGTGGCGCGGTTGGTGAGCTTTGGGTGCAGGACGGGCTGCTGCTGTTTTTGGCACTAGTGCTTTGCGGCGTTTCTGGCTATCGCCTCTACCAGCGCAACAGCGGCGAGAAAGTGCTAAATCAGGCAATTGATGCGGATGAGAAGGCGATCGCTCTGGCTACCCGTTTTGGCTACACCCTGCCCAACGCCTATAAAAGTCTTGGCAGTGCGCTCAAAATCTTGATTGAGCAAACTCCTAAAAAACGCAATCGTAAGAAATATGAAGCCCGCCTTGAAGCTTTAAAGCAAAGTGCAGCAAGAGCTAAAGCAAGAGCAAAGTCTACTCGTAGTGAAGCCTAGCTTACTGGTTTAAGATATGAGTCTCTTGAGACGTGGCGCTACGCCCCATGATTGAGGTGTTTTTGTGTGAAAGCCCCCGCAGTGCGGGGGCTTTCACATAAAAACGCTCTGACGCAAAGGCGCAACGTCATATCAGTTTTTGGGAGTTTGTAGGAGTACAGTAATACAGTAACGTTGTGTCCTTTTGCTTAGGATTGCGGATTTATTAATGTGTAATTCTCCTGTGTAGGGGCATGGCAACGCCATGTCCCTACAGAGATTCTGGTTTTACAGGTTATTTGATCCACGATCCTTAGTTGGCAAACTGCTTAGTCGGCAAAGCCATCAACTCAACTAGAGCAGCCTAAGCTAGCAGCGATCGGTACGCTTTCAAAGTTTCTTGGGCGGTTCTTTCCCAGGAATAGCGCCTTGCTTGCGCTCTGCCTTTGCAAATGAGTTCCTCACGCAGGGTGCGATCGCCAACAACGCGCAAAATGGCATCAGCTATCTCTGTCACGTCGTTTGGATCAACCAGTAGCGCTGCATCTCCTGCAACTTCAGGGAGTGACGAAGTATTGGACGTGACAACGGCGACTTCTAGCGTCATCGCCTCTAGCACTGGCAGACCAAACCCCTCGTAGTGAGAAGGATATACAAAAACATCCGCCTTCGAGTAAAACAAAGCAACAAGCTCATCCGATAAATAGTTGAGATGGTGGATGCAGTGGCTCCAGGGCGATCGCTCAATTTCTGCAAAAATCGGCTTATAGTGCCATCCTTTTTGCCCAATTAAAATTAAGTGATGGTCAATCTTATGCTTCTGCTTTAGCAGATTGAATGCCTCGATTAAAACATTGATATTCTTTCTAGGCTCAATCGTACTAACAAAAAGAATATAAGGTTTAGAAAAATCATAGCCGATAGAATTAGTAAGCTTGTTAGCTACTTCTTTAGGTAAACAGTTTACGTGGTAGCGGCTTGCTAAAGGAGTAACTTGAATCCGGCTAGGGCTAATGTTCAAACATTCAACGATGTCTTGCTTAGAACTTTCTGAGATTGTTAAAATCAAGTCAGTCCATTTAAGACATTGCTGAATCCGTGACGCATAGCTTTTGACAACTGCGTTAACGTAGTTTGGGTACTTGATGAACGTCAAGTCGTAGATGTTCATGACCCTTAAGCTCTTTCGGCACGGATACACAGCATAATTAGTGCCATGAACAATATCTGGTAGCCCAAAAGATTGCTCAAAATGGGATAAAAGTGGATTCGGGACGGTTGCTAATAAATTGAGAATTCTAACAGGTAATGGCAGCAGATGAAGATTAGGATATTGCTGAATGGAATCTGGAAATTCAAGATTGCCACGAAGCCAATTTTTGAGGCTCGGCTGGTAGGCAATTCCTAGCTGAAAATTTTCTTGATCCTGCAACGCATGAAGCGCTCGAATCAGATTTGCAACATAAAAGCCAACTCCGCTGGGTTTTGGAAGAAGTGGAGTCGCATCAACTACAACTTTCAACATCAGATGTGCGGTTTGAGTACACCGAGTTCCTTTCCTTTACATACAGGCAGATACATTAACCAAATAAAAACTAAATAAAGTTTTAGATGCTATCTCAATTATTGTCGCTTACCTTCAGCCTATTTCTACTAAGAAATGAAACCCGAAGCGCTTAACTTTCGGGTTTCATCCTTTCTCAAACCTCCTATTTCAATTTCACCATTAGGCATTGCTCAATTGCTTGAGATCATAATCAACCATTAATTCAATTAACTGCTCGAAAGAATACTGAGGCTTCCAATTGAGATTTTTTTGGATCTTATCAATAGAACCAACCAATTGCACTACCTCGTCGGGGCGATAAAAAGCCGGATCAACAGACACATAGTCTTGCCAGTTCAATCCAACATAATTAAACGCGCATTCAACTAGTTCTCTAACCGAACGAGTTTCGCCACTGGCAATTACATAATCGTCAGGTTTCTCCTGTTGCAGCATTAACCACATGGCATACACCGCATCTTTGGCATAACACCAATCTCGACGAGCATCCAAGTTGCCCAACTTCAGTTCTCTATCCATGCCCAATTTAATTCTGGCAACTCCATGCGTAATCTTGCGAAACACAAATTCTGTTCCGCGTCGGGGAGATTCATGGGTATAGGTAATGCCGCAGCAGGCATAGAGATTGTATTGTTGGCGATAGTTAATGGTCATCCAGTGAGCGTAGGCTTTGGCAACACCGTAAGGGTTACGAGGTCGAAAGGCGGTACGCTCGTTTTGGGGAGACTCATCAGGTTGACCAAAGACCTCACTACTAGAAGCCTGGTAAAGTTTGGCATCAGGCTTGCCACGACGAATCGCTTCTAAAAGTCGGGAAACCCCAATCGCCGTATACTCAGCGGTGAGGGCGGGTTGCGTCCAAGAAATTGGGACATAGCTCTGGGAAGCAAGATTATAAATCTCATCCGGTTGAGCGCTGGCGATCGCATCCATCAAAGAAAACTGATCTAGAAGGTCACCCGAAACAATCTGAACCTGATCAGACAGATGACCAATACGCCCAACATTGCCAGAACTAGATCGACGCACCAACCCAAACACCTCATAGCCCTTCTCCAAAAGAAGTTCAGCGAGATAAGAGCCGTCTTGTCCAGTTAATCCGGTAATTAGGGCTTTCTTTGTCATAGGGTTATTTTACAGATTTCAAATTTTGAGTTTGACTTAGATAGTATGCTAGACCAAAGGCAGCCAGGTCTCCCAAGCTCGTTAGCACCCTCAACATCAGCGACAAACCTAATGCTAATCCTTCTCCCAATACTGGAGAATACAGCGTAACCAGGATTGCTTCTCTAACCCCTATACCTCCTGGGGCACCCGGCGTAACAAAACCAGCAACCCAGGCGATCGAAAAGCTCCAGACAAATTGAAACCAAGATATTTCAACCTCTACTTGCCAAATTAGATTGAGTAGTAGCGAAATAACCGTTCCAAATATAAGGAATATTGAAACGTAAAGAAGACCAGATACGCCAATACGTCCTGCATGAATATAGGGCGCACGCTCCCTGATCCAGCTTTTAGTAGAAGTCCAGATTGGTCTAGCGACAGCAAACACAACTGCAATTGCAGCGCCAATTACTGCAACTAAAGCAATGCTTGAAGCGATTAGAACAGCTAGATTCTTTGTGTAGAAGTCTATCTTTACATCCCTGAAAAACTGCTCATCAAATAGCAAACCAGTTGCCGATATGATGAGCGCCATCCCAAAAATCATCACGGTTTCCATGCTGGTGCTGAGAAGGGTCGCTTCAGTAGAAACTCCATATTGACGACCCAAAGCAACGCGACCAGCATAATGCCAAATATTACCGGGCAAGTATCTGCCAATTTGAGATTGAGCCATAATCACATACGCTTGGCTTATTGTCAAATAGACACTACCTCCCCTAATTAAGAGACTCCAAGCCCAACTTAAAATTGCAACCGTACTAGCACAAAGAATCGTAGATATAGCTAACGCTAAAACGGATTGGTAAGTCAGTTTAAAGCCAGGAATATCTTTCAAGTTAACTACGAGGTTTCTCAAAAGAAAAACCAATGATATTCCAACTAATAGATAGCCAACCAGATAGACGACTTTTTTCACTTAGCTTGAAGCTTATTTCGCACTTCCACCGACTTGAAAATCAAAGTAGTCTGACCCGGATAAGGTAAAGAAGGCGTTAATCCACGAGTTTCAATCATAGGATAATTAAGCTGTTCAATAACCTTGCGGTAGCGCTTTCTACCACTATTGTCAAACACAATACACCCCGTTTCTTTAAGATGTGGCAAAGACTGCTCCAGGCAACGCTCTCGGCAGCGCCCATCAATAATAATCAGGTCAAACAGTCCATCCACAG
>JAAUQZ010000084.1 GCA_012033355.1 Leptolyngbyaceae cyanobacterium RM1_406_9
GAAGCGGTTGCGTTTATCGAATCCCTGTATGCCCCTCTGATTGAATCTTATCGTCAGGCAGCACGCGAGGTGCGTACTTGATTAAAGGTTGAGCAGTAGTTTAGTTTGACAGCCTGTCTTTTGACATCAATCTCCTTCTCCCTAGATAATCACGCTCAGTTTTGGTGTGTTGCTGCACTCGATCAAATATTCGATGCAGGTGTAGATGGTGTGGGTGTAGGAGTTAGGTTTCGATGATCAAATACTGGATTGGAGTGAGTGCAGCAGGCATGATGGGCTTGCTGCTTTTTCAGCCTGCCTATGCGCTAGAGAGTCGGGAGAATAGCGAAGAAGGTGTTGAAGGTGCAAGTTTACTCAGTACTCAACCCGTTCAACTGAACGAGCTTGAGCAGCCCTATACAACGGTCGGTGAATGGCTAGAAGCGCAGGCAGAAAGTGCGATCGCCATCACCAACATTCAACTCAATTCCACTGCAACAGGCGTAGAAGTCATCCTGGAAACGCAAGGGCAAGTTGCTCCAACGACCTCTACGGTCGGTAATGCCCTGATCGTTGAAATTCCTAATGCGGTGTTGAGTGGCGATCGCTTTGAGCAAGCTGAACCTACTGCGGGAATTGCCCTGATTACGGCTGAAAGTTTGCCTGGAAATCGAGTCCGCGTGGTTATTACCGGAACAGAGGCTCCCCCCACTGCGACGGTGCAGACAGGAACACAATCCTTGATGGTTGGTATAACTCCCGGAACAACAACAGCCGATGTCACCGATACAGATGCAATCAACGTGGTGGTGACAGCAGAGAAAACACCAGAAGATCCGCTGGATGTGCCGATTAGCTTAACCGTGTTAACAGAAGATGAGCTTGAAGACGCACAAATTAATACAATTCGAGAGGTTGCTGCCAATACGCCTAACTTCTTTGCTTCCGTGGGCGATCGCGTCTTTAACTTTTACAGCATTCGCGGTATTGGGAACAGTAATTTCTTAATTCGAGACAGCGTTGGCTTCTATTTAGACGATGTTCCAATCGAATACTTTCACCAATTTTTTCCGGGTGATTTGTTTGATATAGAGCAGGTCGAAATCCTCAGAGGACCGCAAAATACGCTCTATGGTCGCAACAGTATTGCCGGTGTCGTCAACATTACCAGTCGTCCTCCCAGTGAGGTTTTAGAAACACAACTGGGGCTTGAGTACGGCACGTACAATCAGCGTCGAGTCCAAGTTTCCCTCAGCGATACGGTGATTCCTGACACATTGGGATTTCGACTCTCAGGCGTTTATAGTGCCCGCGATGGGTTTACGGAAAATACCCTCCTGGATGAAGATGCCAACGCTCAATCTGATATCGCAGGTCGTCTAAATTTAGTGTGGACACCATCGGAAGATTGGACTATTGCATTTAATGCATTAGGAGCCGCTTCCAATGATGGAGGAGCCGTTTATGCGGCGATCGACCAGGATGACCCATTTGAAATCGAAGAGAACGAAATCGCTGAACTGGATTTGTCAGTGAGTGCTCAGTCCTTGAGAGTTGCATACGACGGAGATAACTTCCGGTTTACGTCAATTACAGCTCATAACTTCAGCAATGTGGGTTATCGCAGTGATGGAGATTACACCGCTCAGGATTTGTACAGTACAAATTTGGAGGTGATTTCTAACATTTGGAGTCAGGAGTTTCGATTCCAATCACCAACCAATGCAGAGCGATTCAACTGGTTAGTGGGAGCCTATTTGCAAAATCGTCAATTTGATGTGGATCAACAGCAAGTTGAATACACGCGGGAGGGGGCAGCATTCTTTGGGATTCCTACTATTCGTTTCGGTGATACAGTGGCTGAATACGATCAGGATACGCTGGCTGCCTTTGGTCAAATTGATTTTGTCCCGATCGATCCGCTGACGCTCACCGTCGGGTTGCGCTATGAATATTCCCGTGATGACCTGGAACGGCGCGATACGGCTGAAACCTTTAGTGGTATCGTCACCACCAGCGGTGAATTGGATGATTCGATCGATGGCGATGCGCTTTTGCCCCGATTTGCCGTTACCTATCGCCTTAACCCCAATGTTGCTGTTTATGGCAGCGTTACACGCGGTTATCGACCTGTGACGCTCAACTACACCATTGCTGATGCGTCTCTCAACGATGTACGACAAGAATCATCCTGGAACTATGAGATTGGTGTGAAATCCTCCTTGTTAGATGACCGATTAACGTTTAGTCTCGCAGGGTTTATCAATGAGATTGATGATTATCAGGTTCTCTTACCCAATGCTCAGGGCTTTTTCACCGATATCACCAATGCTCAGGTGAGGGTCGTCGGTTTTGAAGCCGAAGCCAGAGCCATTCCCCTGGAAGGGTTAGAACTGATTGCTGGGTTCGGCTTTGCCGATGCCGAGTATACCGACTACAGTAACCCCTCCACGGGCGAAAGCTTTGATGGCAATAAACTCACCTACGCGCCAGAATATACCTTTAACTTGGCAGCCCAATATCGCAGTCCGGGGGGGTTCTTTAGTCGCTTGGAATTACAAGGATTAGGGACATACTTTTTTGACGATGCCAACACATTGGAACAAGATCCATTCGTGCTGGTGAATGCTCGAATTGGCTATGAGTTTGACAACTCAGGCGTATATTTATTTGCCAATAATCTCTTTGATCAGGAGTATTTCACGGCTGCATTCGCGCCCTTTGGCACTCCTCGCGCCAACTATGGCGATCGCCGTGTTGTTGGAATTCAGTTTCAAACACGGTTTTAAGGACGACGAGTTGACAGTCCCAATTTTACTCCTTCGACTGTCCGTAGTTGATCCATTACAGCAATAACGCGGCTGTATTCAACTTTCTCATCTGCATTGAGAATCACTAATTGTTCTTGATTGCCAACCATTACTTTGAGCTGTTCTGCTAAGTCTTCAACCTGAATGGGTTGGCGATCAAGAAACACATTTCCCTCTCTATCCACTGTAATAGTAATCTTATTTTGCTGTTGAGACTGAGCTGTTTGTGCCTGAGGTAAGTTAACTGGAAGTCCTTCAGAGCGAGTTAAGAACAACGATGACATGATGAAAAAGGTCAAAATGGCAAAAATGACATCAATCATCGGTACGATGTTGATTTGAGGGATATCATCCGGCTCTTCACGAATATTCATAATTGTTTAATTCATCATTCCTAAGCTTGAATCCTTCATGTCGGCTTAAATGCAACACTTCAAGCTGACTACCATACTCCTGAATTGCCGCAATCTGTCGTCGATAAAAGCCACGAAAAACGCTGGCAAAAAGCAGAGTAACGACCGCGACAATTAGTCCTGCTGCTGTGGACACCAGGGCTTCACTAATGCCACCCGTCACTTGCAAAGCACTTTCACTACCCACATTTCCCAGATTTAAGGATGCAAAGGAACGAATCAAACCTAAAACTGTTCCCAATAATCCTAGAAGTGGTGAAGCAGTAATTATCATATCGAAGATTGAATTAAACCGTCTGAGCATAGGAAGCTCTGCTTGAGTTGCCCCTTCTAATGTGAGTCGAAAGGCATGAGGAGGAAAATGATCCACTTCTAACGCCTCTAGAAAAATACGAGCAATTGGTAAATCTACATTTTTTTTGAGCTTGAGCAACGCTGCATCAAAATCATGGGGATAGGTTCGCAATACATCGCGGACGATCGGTCGCTGCCGACGATTCACTTTCGTCCAAAAAACGAGGCGCTCAGCGACTAAGGCAGTTGCCACAATCGAGAACCCCAACAACGGATACATGACGATGCCGCCTGCAAGAAATAGTTCAAACATCAACATAAGTACTCATCCGAAGGCAGGTATCGACAAATATCACAGCTAAATTCTAAGATAGATGAATTGCAATAGCCTAAATTATACTGTGTGCGACTTAAAGATGAGCTTTTGTAGTGTAGAAACGACTCGTTGCGGGTATGGTAGATGCTGTCAGAAACTGTTGATCAAAAGCGTAAACAACAGGAAAAGACTCTCAAACGACTCGTAACCTACAGCCTTGTGGGGTCGTTTGTGTCCCATGCAGTTGGCTTGTGCTTCAAGGTTGACAGTCTTTGGAAACCAGAGCAGGCAGAGCAAGAAGAAATTACGATTGTTGTCACGGAGCCTTTAGAAGAGGATCTCGTGGAGACCATTCCATCAGAGTTACAGGATGCTGAATCGAGCGCGGAATCAGAATTTCTGGCATTGAATGGTGAAGCCGAACAAGCGAGTGCAGCGACAGTTTTAGAAGCTCCTCCAGTCCCCACTATTTCCGCAGGTGAGCCGCCTGCCAGACAGGAAGCAGAATCAGCTATCACACCGATCTCTGAGGCGATCGAAGAACCTGTCACCCAAGCATCCGATGCCCAAGAATCCAACGATGAACTTGAAAATTTATCAGCCGACTCCAGTGAAGCCATTGCTGGAGCCATAGAGCCACGAGATCTAAGTAATTTGCTGGCAGAATTACGCCGTGTCCGTGAACAGAGAAGACAAAGTGCCCTTAGCAGCAACAGCTCAACCGGGCAATTATCCTCTTCTAGCAGTTCTGGCACCAGTGATTTGCTTGAAAATGGGTTTGGGAATAGTCACGATACAACAACAACCGTTGCACCCAGTAGGGTTGGTTCTGGCTTAGGTTCTGATTCTGATGAACGACCAGGTTCCAGATTGGGAGAGGAGCATGGATTGGGAGAAGGCACAGACAATCCTCCCGGTCGAGGGAGCGATCGCGTGAAATTACCTGTCATCGTGGATGTGACGACCCCGACTACCCAGAAAGTGCCAATGGAGCAGAAGGAATGGTTGAAATCGCCTTTGTCATTAATGCACAGGGGCAGCCAGAACCCATCCTGTCTAGCTCTAGTGGTAATACAGAGTTGGATCGGGCGGCATTAAGACAGTCTCGCGAACAAGTGCGTCTGCGAGGCACCAGACCAGGCGATACTGTTCGACTGGAATTCGAGTTTGTGCAACCGGGATCAGAAGCGGCTGAACAGGCACGGATAAGGGGGAACCGCCGCAGTATCACTGTTTCTGACCCAGAACCAGTGGCTACTGAAACCCCTGAAACAGTACCCGAAACTGAACCTCCTGAGTCGGCAAGTCGTCGATCCCCAAACCCAGAATCTTTTTCACCCAATCCACCCGTCGCTATTCCGGCACCGGAATCCTCTGCAAGTTCCGAACCAGCACCAGATCCTCTTGAGACAATGGACTTTGAATCAACAGATAACCCTGATTCAGCAGAACCAGACACAGCACCTAGATCCCCATCAGACATACCCTCTCGCCGTGAGTCATCTAACTCATCTGCCCCTGTTCCCGAATCTGCTCCTGCCCCTGTCATTGTTCCAAACTCGTCCTTATCTAGCGAGCCGCAAGCCTCAGAATAATTTTTTGGCGATCGCTACGCCGTATAAATTTAACTTCAGCTATGGGTTTAGTCTAAGTGGCTTGTTTATTTACTTGAAATCCTTTTCCTGCAACATATCTCACGGTTCTAAATTCAACCTGATGAGCAGCAGGATTGTAAAGCGTATAGGTTGCCTGTTCGGGAAGCCGTCCGACATTCCCCACCTCGACCACTACCCTGTTCAGGAATTAGAATCGCACTTACAACCCTCAGTTCTGTTCAAAGTTCACTACCATACCCTAGAATTCTTTGGTTTGTGTCAACCCTTTACCGATCAGGCTGAGTGAACTATGACGAGTCGTCTTAGAAATTCATGCTTGTTTGACCGACCGTCAAAGCACCTTAAGACTTTCTCAAACCGTTACATCTCACAATTTGGCTGGTTATGCTTGTAGATAGCATACTCACTCAGTTCGGCGTTAAAGCTGAATAAAAAGTACATGATTGAACTTTTATCCAATACGGTGGCACTGTCACGGATGCAGTTCGCACTGACTGCAATTTTTCATATGCTCTGGCCCGTCTTGACAACTGGGATGGCAATTTATTTAGTCATTGTCGAAGGGCTGTGGCTGAAAACGCGCAATCCAGACTATTACCACCACGCCCGCTTCTGGTCAAAGCTCTATGTCCTCAACTTTGGCATTGGAGTGGCATCAGGACTGCCAATGGAATTTCAGTTTGGGACGAACTGGGCACCCTTTTCGGAAGCCGTCGGTGATTTTTTTGGCAGCATCCTCGGCTTTGAAGGTGCGATGGCATTTATGCTAGAAGCGGGTTTTCTGGGGATTATGTTGTTTGGCTGGGGGCGAGTACATCCAGTGATTCACTACCTTGCCACCATCATGGTTGCCTTTGGTGCCAACCTCTCTACCTTCTGGATTTTGGTGGCGAATTCCTGGCTGCAAAGTCCGGCGGGGGGTGAGATGGTGAATGGCAAGTTTGTTGTCAGCGACTACTTCCAGGCGATCTTGAATCCCTTCATGGTCAAAAGTGTGTCACATATGTTTTTTGCCACGCTGGAAACCTCTCTGTTTGTGATTGGTGGCATTAGTGCCTGGTATATTCTCAACAACCGTCATGAGGCATTTTTTGCCCGATCGCTCAGAATTGTGTTAGCAGCCGCGATCGCTGTAACACCTCTGCAAATCTACATTGGACACCTGAGTGCTGAGCAGGTCTATCATTATCAGCCCACTAAACTGGCGGCAATGGAAGCCAAATGGGAAACTTCACCAGCGGGGCAGCCTGCTGACTGGAGCTTACTGGCATTACCCGATGAAAGCGGCGAAAAAAATAAGTGGGAAATCACCATTCCCAATGCGCTGGGCTACATTCTGGAATTCAAACCGAAACTGTCTGAACCGGTTCTGGGTTTAAAAGAATGGCAACCGAGCGATCGCCCTCGTATGGTGGGACTGATCTACTACTCTTTCCGGATTATGAGTGGGATTGGTTTCTTCTTGGCGGGACTTATGCTGTGGAGCATACTGCAATGGCTCTTAGGCAACCTCTCACCCGAAAAAATTGCTCAGCAAAAGTGGTTCCTCCGCACCTGGATTTTTGCCGCTCCGCTGGGCTACATTGCGGTTGAATCAGGCTGGATTGTCAGGTGTGTCGGGCGACAACCCTGGACACTGTACGGGCAAATTCGCACCGCTGATGCAGCGTCTCAGCTTCCCGCCAGCAATGTGCTGACTTCACTGACTCTGTTTGCGGTAGTTTACTCCATTCTGTTTGTCTCGACGCTGTACTTTGGTAGCCGGATTATCCGCCACGGTCCCAATCTAGAGCTACCTGTACCAGGGCTAGAAAATCAACCCGCGATCGAGACAGAACCCGCTACCTTCGTCCCCAATCAACGTCCAGTCGAAGCGCAACAATAGGTCACTACTATGGACGCACTCTTGCATTTCTTACCCCAAGTCTGGTTCGTGATTTTGGGGCTGTTCCTGTTCCTCTATGTCATGTTGGATGGGTTTGATTTAGGCGTGGGAATTCTGTCATTGACAAGTTCAAATGAGGAACGCCGTAGCCTTTTGATGACGAGCCTGGGGAACATTTGGGATGCGAATGAAACCTGGCTAGTCGTGATGGGTGGCGCTTTGTTTGGTGCCTTTCCGCTTGCCTATGGCACCATTCTAAGTGCGCTTTATATTCCGATTTTCATGATGATTTTTGGGCTGATCTTTCGGGCAGTCGCCTTTGAATTTCGCGAGCATTCTAATCGCAAGCTGTTTTGGAATGTGGCTTTTGGATCTGGAAGTTTTCTCGCCGCACTGGGACAGGGCTTTGCCTTGGGGAGCGTGATTGAAGGCATTGCGGTAGATGAGGCAGGTCATTTTATCGGTTCCACCTGGGATTGGCTCGATTGGCGATCGCTCCTCGTCGCACTCACCCTGATCCAAGGCTATGTGTTGATCGGTTCTACCTATTTGATTTTGAAAACCGAAGGTGAACTGCAAAAAACGCACTTTCGCACTGCCAAGCTTGCTGCTGTGACAACGCTGATTGGTGCCATTTTAATTACGATCGCCACACCTGTGTTTTATGAAACAGCACGCACACGCTTGTTTAGTCCGCCGCTACTCTATATTTTTGCGACCATTCCACTGTTAGGGTTGCTGTTAGTCTGGCTATTGCTGCGTAGCCTCAACCGCGAGGAAGAACGCACGCCTTTTATCTGGACAATCCTCATTTTTCTGTTGACGTTTATCGGCTTGGGATTGATTGTGTTTCCCTACATCATTCCAACTCAAATCACGATCTATCAAGCCGCCGCTGCGCCCAGTGCTTTAGTGTTTATGATCATCTTTGTTGGTTTTTTAATTCCCATCATGTTGTTCTACAACATTTACCAATATGTTGTGTTTCGCGGGAAAGTTGCTGGAAGTGCCTACGGAGATTAAATATAACAGTCTTAGAAGTGGTCATGACATAACGGTTCGGAGCAGAGAAATTCTGGGATTATTTTTTATCTTTTCGCAGCCTGAAATCCTCTTCCTGAACCACAGCACACAGTTCTAACCTCAATCTTGTTAGAAGCAGGATTGTAGAGCGTATAAGTTGCCTGTCCAAGCATCCGCCCCACATTACCCACCCCAATCACCTGGCGCGGTTTGATAGCGATCGCTTGCGGCGAAGCTGACTGGTCTAACGTGGTGACGCTAGATGTCACTGCGCCCTGCTGAATTTCGTATTGAAACGTCAAACCCGAACGACCACAAAAAAGTGTGTTTGCATCCATTCGCATCAGGCGATCGAGCATTTGGATCGGTGGCGTATCTGGTGTTAACTCCTCGCTGACACTGACACTGCTGCCGTGAATTAACAAACAGTCCAGTTCAAAGAAACCGAAGTCGAGCGATCGCACCCATTCCACCCTATCTCGCGGAATCGCATCCCACAGGGTTTTAACCATGTCCATCCCATATCGCTCAATCAGTTCGGTAGGTTCTCCAGTTCGTCCTAAGCCATGCAAGATCAGCAACTGTTCTTCCCACCATCCCTGGCACACCTGGGGCACAGGCTGATTGGCACGAGGGGACTGAATTCGTTGAATCACCTTGACGCTTGCAGGGGTTGCCGCAATCACATCGCCCAGGATATACAGTTCTTCTACCGGGTGTCGCTGTCGCTTGATATCTGCCAACACCGCTTCGTAAGCTGCTAAATTCCCTTCAATGCCACTTAAAATTGCCCAACAGGTCATCTGATGCTATACGCCTTTGTAATTTGGAAATTGTCACCTATTCTGCAAACGCGAACCAACCTGCGAAAATAAAGCCAGTATAAAAACGAGTTATTTTGGTGAAACCAGCTTGAGCTAGCAACTCCAGGGTTCGTTCTTCTGAAATACATTGAATATGTTGCCACACTCCATCAGCAAGTTCGCTGAGTCGCTGTGACTCCATTCCTGCCATTTGTGCTCGTTTCTTCCATCCGTCCACTAATCGCTTAAATACCTCTGATTGCTTATCTCCATGTGCATCTACTAATACAAACGGGCTACCGGGTTGAAGACGAACCGCGATCGCCTTGAGGTAATCCAGCTTGGTGCCATCATCGGGTAGAAAATGCATCACGAGTAGGCTGGTCGCAGCACTGTATCGATGTATCGGCAGGTCTTGCACAACGACCTTGTGTAGCGTGACACGATCCTCAATTTTCAAAGATTCAACCTTGGATTGAGCCACTGCCAGCATTTTTCAGAAGGATCAACACCCGTGAATTGCCAGGTTGAATGAGTTTGACTCAAAGCACTGATTTCATTGCCGCCGCCTGCTCCAACCACAAGAATGTGAGCATCATCCATCAAATAGAGTTGGAATAAAGCCGTCAGCATTGTGAGCATTGCCTCATAGCCCGGAATACTTTGCCGTACTGCAATGTCATAATCAGTCGTTGGTAAATTAGGATTCTGATCAAAATCAAATAGGTTTTCGCTCATGGTTATCGCTCACATACATGAGTTGGGTCATCGGCTCGTTCGGCAAACTCCATCCCTCTGGCTAATCGCCATGCAAAGATCGGTGGTAAGCCTTTTTCGATAATGGCAGCACAGGTTTTTTCATAGTCATATTCCACTTCACGCAACGTGATCTGATCCGTATTTGCGTCATAAATCACGTAGGTTGCATTGGGTCTACCATGACGCGGCTCTCCGACTGAACCTGCATTAACAATTCGCTTCAGCGGTGCAGAAAAACTGGTTTCCTGTTCCGATTTGTCTGCCAATTTAACGCGAATTTGCATTTGACTGGCATCCAGCGATCGCACATACGGCACATGGGTATGGCCACAAAACAAAATATCGGCCCCTGTCGTCAGCACTCGCTCCATTGCCACAAACGCATCCACTTCTGGCAACAGATATTCATGCTGGTTATGGGGACTGCCATGCACAAAACACAGGTTGTCATCCCGCAAACTTAAGGGTAACTGTGCCAGATATTGCCGCACTTCAGGGTAAATGACCTGGTTCGTCCACTCATGTGCTAACTTGCCGCGTTTTTCTGCCAACACAGAGGGATAGCTACATTCACAAGCATTTAGCCCTTCCACAATGTCTTCATCCCAACACCCCTGACAGGTCGGGATATCCAGAGCGCGAATCATCTCCACCACCGCATTCGGGTGAGGGCCATATCCAACTAAATCACCGAGACAATAAATCTTATCTACGTTGTGATCATCGATATCCGATAGCACAGCATTCAACGCTTCATAGTTGCCGTGAATGCAAGACATCACTGCAATTTTCATGCCACCTCATCTCCTGGTTCTAATGAATCTTTGATTTGTTGCTGATAGTACGCAATCACATGGTCTTCTAAGCAGCACGCTTTGATTGTTTCAGCAATTGCTTCTTGATCCAGTGCTTCACCAACTACCTCAATGCCGCTAAACCGATCGGGTCTGCCATTGCACCAAAGCGGCAAATTCAATTCAAGATAAGTCGTCTCAGCAAGTCCTGCCACAAAGTCAAAATAGAGCGATCGTCCATCAGCCACATCAAAAATGCCCTTAGCGCGTTGAACGGTGCCATACGCCCCATGCGTTAGTTCATACCAAAACGTATTCAGACTTGCGAGATCAAGCACCTGTCCCGATAAGACAGATCGCCAGAGGTGGGGCTGGGATAATGCCATACCTGTCTTAACACCCGTCACCACAAGATCTGCCCAATTGCGCCATTCTGTCTGTCGAGTTGCTGGCGGCAATACCGTCACTCGCTGGCAGTCTGCCATCTGGTCAGGCAGAATCAGGGAGGTGAGATCAATGTGAAACCCCAATTCAACGTAGACAGCAGAGCCTACAAGCGGTTGTGCTAAAAAATCAGTCAACTGCTCGACGGGTAGTACCGTGAGTCCCGCGACCTCTGTTGCTAGATAGGTTGAGTCGATGGGAGTATTTCCCGATCCTAGATTTAGGTAGACAGCTGTCTCAGCAGCAGAATTGACCTGTTGCCGTATCCAGGTCGTCTTTCCCGCACCGGGTGGACCAGACACCAATGTGATGTTGAGGGATGGCATTAGGGCTTTTAGCAGTCTTGCAGTTCAGGGGTTTGGTTGAGAATCTGATTCCGAATCGATGTGAAGTTACGGTAGGCAGAAGAATCCAGGCGATCACGCTGAAAGGCTGCCAGGTTGTGACAGTTTTGAAACGCTAACTTCACGTTAAAGTGCCGCTCTACGGCTCCCCGAATCGCATCTCCACCCACCATCCGCAGCAATTGCCCGCGTGCCTGCTCGTTGGGTGGGGTAACTGCATGGTTTGCCCACTCCTCACCCTCCTGGTGAATGCTGTAGGACAGCTTCTCGACGATATTCCAGGCATAGGGCAAAGATTGCCGGATGGTTTCAACAAAGGCTTTCTCATCCACCTCGCCTGCTGCTGCCTGTTGAATCAGAGCTTCACTGACGTTCAGAGACATTTTTTCTCCTCATGCTTCATTGACTGCAAACCATCGTTCTATAATACAACTAGAATGATAATCATTCTCATAATCTAGTAATTAATTCATGCCTGATGCCGTGTTCGCACTTCCAGACTCTATCGACTTGGCAATCATCGGGGCGGGACCCCATGCCCTGACGCTGGTGACTCATCTTTTGCAGAAAAAGAAATCGATGCGAGGACGGTTTCTCGTGTTTGACCCCAGCGGCACCTGGATGAGCCAGTGGAATCGCCAGTTTGCGGTGTTAGAGATTCCTCATTTGCGATCTCCTGCTGTACATCAACCCGATCCTGCCCCTCATGCGCTTCGCACTTTTGCCGAGGCTCGCCCTGATGAACTCTTCCCACCCTACGACTTACCCGGAACAAAACTGTTTCAAGATTTTTGTCAGGAAGTGATTCATCGCTGGCAACTGCAAACCTGTGTATATCCGGCTCAGGTGATGCAAATTCAACCCTTCAGCGATCGCCGTTCTCGCTTTCATTTGGAACTATCGAATGGTCAAACGATGGTTGCTCGTCGGGTGGTGATTGCCAATGGCGGAGGACAACCTCATCTTCCGGAATGGGTTGATCAAATTTCGCAGAATTATCCAAAGAATCGCTTACTCCACTCTCACCAAGTTGATTTGAGAGGATTGCATCTCCGAGGAGAGCGGGTGCTGATCATTGGGGGTGGATTGACCAGTGGGCATTTAGCCGTCGGTGCGATTCAGCGAGGCGCAGAGGTGATGCTGATGTCTCGCCGCAGCGTTTACGAAAAATTATTCGATGCTGACCCAGGCTGGTTGGGTCCCAAGTACCTCAAAGATTTCTGGGCAGAACCCAATTGGTTCACTCGCTGGCAGATGATTCAACAAGCACGCAATGGAGGTTCCATGACACCAGCCATGCTGACTCAACTCCGGCGTTTAGAGCGGGATGGGAAGATTACCTTCTACGAACAGTGCCAAGTATCTCAAGCCGAATGGATAGAAAATGCTTGGCGAATCTGCTGTACGAATTCAGCGGTGCATGAGTGTATTCATGACCAATCCATTGATCGCATCTGGTTCGCAACCGGAAGCCAATTAGATGCAACAACCCATCCACTGCTCCAACAGGTTTTGAACACTCACCCCATTGAGATTGTGAATGGTTTACCCGTTGTCGATGAATATCTGCGCTGGCAAGGTTGTGAGCTATTTGTGATGGGTGGGTTAGCGGCATTACAAGTGGGTCCCACCGCACGTAATTTGTCAGGTGCAAGAGCAACGAGCGATCGCATCGTTTCAGCCTTAACAAAAGCCAGCTTGTCATTTTCTAACCGCTAGAACCCGTAGACATTCCAAGTATTCAAGGAGTCTTAGTGGGGAGACGGGCGCTGCATTTGGATAAAAGTAGCTAAGTTGGCTTAATAGTGCAATTGTTCTTTATTTTAGGCAAGCAGGTAAAAAATAGGCGCTTAGATTTTTGATGATGAGCAAATCCCAAGCTCCAAAGCCTTATGATGAGAGCCGTTGTTGAATCTCTTTATTCCGTTGAGCCGCATCATTCAGCTACTGCAAGTTCAAGATCAACAGATCGTCGATGCCATCCTGACGGAGGTGACTGACAAGCACCTTGAGGATGCCAGGACGCTTTGGGAGCCGATCTTGGCAGGAAGTGGTCAAGACGATGAGTATTGGAATTGGGTAGGCAAGAGCCGTCGATCTAAGTTACTCCCAGGCGATGAGTTGTACGCGATCGAGTGCGAGGGGATCACTCAGGGGCTGATGATGCTTGATGTCTTGAAAAAACGCTGTCAGATTGAATCTCAGTTGCGACGGCGGTTAGTCTACATCAGTGCTTTGGCAACCGCCCCCTGGAACCGACCTGTCATCACAAACCCTCCAACCTACAAGGGCGTTGGGGGTAATCTGGTGGATTTCGCAGTCGCCCGCAGCCACGAACTGGGTTATCAAGGCAGAATAGGATTACATGCCCTGACCAGTGCGCTAGGATTCTATAGAAAGCTAAGAATTGGGCTGCTCAATTGCGGTCCTGATCCTGAAGAACCTGATAACCTCGTTTACTTCGAGACGCTGAGGATAGACGACCTATGACTCAATCGCTCCCTACCCAGCCAAAAGCCACCTCGGACAAAGCAGCTCGTCATCAGCGTCTGCTAGAACTGGTTGAAGCAGAAGACGCTGCCAATGGTGAAGTGGGTTGCGGACGGGATTTGGGGAAGGGGCTTTCAGGGTATCTCAGTATTCGCGGGGTTGTTCTTGACGATGAGCAATTGAAGAGCTTGTTGCGAGAGCACTTGGGACACATTCTGATGGAGCCGGACTTTGATTCCATTACAACTCAGATTCAACATCGGCTTGAATCTTTGGTTGTGCAATCTCTAGATAGTTCTTCGAGTTCTGCATCTTTGTTAGATTCCACAAATATCATAGAGCATATTCCAACAGAGGCTCTCAAAGAACTATTTCAGTCACAGCTTGCTGAGTTTTGTTCCGAAGCTACATTAGAACAACTGATTCAGTTTAGCCATCAGATTATTCATAAAGCCGTCCTTCGACCCCGGCATACCTGGTCTAATCCAATTTGGGTACTGAGAAGCGAGACACAGATCTACATTGCTCAGACAGCAGGGATCGAGGAGGCGATCGCTAAAGTCAAAACTCAGCATCCTCAAGAAACGGGGAAATTGGAAGTCATCACGGTTGGAGGCATTTTGGCACCTGATCAGGTAATTTCCTTGGATACAAACCTTTTACAGAGTCCACCTCCGAAATAGTTTTACAAGCAGAGTAGTTTCTTACACTTCTATAGTAAGCCTCGCTTCTTCAATTTCATCAATGCATCTTCGGCGGCTTGTTTCTCCGCATCTTTTTTACTACGCCCTTTAGCTTCACCATAGAGTTTATCATTGACATAAACTTTGGCAATAAACTCTGGAGCATGATCCAATCCACCAACTTTTTCTGTGACGTACTTTGGAGGAGTTGTTGCACCATTCGCCTGTGCCCATTCCTGAAATCGGTTTTTGGAATCTACAGTAGATCGAACTACAACGACCCCTTCAGGCACAGAATCAAATAATTGCTCAACTAAAGCATAAACCGCCTCAATATTACGATTATTGTCTAGATAATAAGCTCCAACAACGGCTTCAAAAGAACTGCTCAAAAGATTTGGGTTTTGGTAGCCTCCGTCTCGGATCATACCCTGCCCCAATCGCATTCTGAAGTCTAGACCTACTTCAATTGCAAATCTAGCCAGTTGTTTTTCGTCTACAAGAGCTGATCGCCGCCGCGTCATTTCATCCTCTCCCATTTCTGGATGACGCTGATACAAATACTCACCACTTAAAAATGTGAGAATAGCATCGCCCAAAAACTCCAATCGCTCATTGTGTTCCGTCTCCCCAGGATTCTCATGCACATAAGAACGGTGTGTCAGCGCACGTCGTAGCAATCTTTCATCATTAAATGTCAACAATTTGTGCATAGTTTCCTCATCAATACCTAGTTCTAGTCAGCACCAACCTATATTTCAAGCTGCAAGAAGGTCAGTCTGTAGTAACTGAAATTCCTGAGACCTTCCCTGTGTTTTGATACAAACTAAGCCATCTTTAGCAACAGATTCTGCGAACTGCCTAAAACAAGTAAACTTTTTCCCATTTCTCCTCCAGATGGAGGATACACCTCGATAACCTGGAAATTTTTGGCTTTTTCGCATCAATTGATCGATTGCAGAGAACTTAGGACATCTACCACTTGCAGTTGCAGCATTAATTGCCTCAATCAGACATTGGATAGCTTCTTCGTAGGTAATCTTAGATGAATCGCATGGATCTAAACAAAGCAGCTCTAGCAATTGATCTATGAAACAAAACTCATTTGCACTTTCAATCAGTTTTTGTTTAACATTGCCTTTTCGCCCAACAATCAATACCTGATTATTCAGCTTTTGAAGAATCCGAACTAAACTCAAGAAATCTCCATCTCCGGACACTATGATGAATACATTTGGAGAAAGGACTGAGGCATCTTGAATACAATCTGCCACCAGTTGATTATCTGAACTATTCTTCAATGGGCAAGGAACGTCAATACAATCCAAATCATAATTTGCAAAAAGCTTCTGCACACTGGATTGATCTGGACACTGTGAATTGTAATAAACTTTTTTACAAATCAAACTACCTTTAGCTCTTGCGTAATTGAGCAGATTATTGATTTCTAATTGAGTTAGTCTGACATTCTGATAATCAATGTAAAGGCTAACGGAAGGCTCCTTCATCTCTTGCTCCTGTTTGTTATGTTTCAACAGCAGCAGAAAAATATCGTATAAAAATCTGAACTAACCTCTATAAAAGGAAAGCCCGAAGTACTTTTTACCTAGCGGTAAACGTCTCAAGCGCATTACCTCCAAGCCTCACACCAGTGCATATCCAACATGCTGAACTAGCGATTACTGGAAGAGTTTACCTAACCGTTCAAATAAACGCTAACCCAGGATACCGGATGTACATTGATTTGAGAGTCAGAGGTAATGCCCATGAGACGAACACCCAAGGATTGATATTCGTCTGCATAATCTAATCGAAGCACACACAAGTTCTCTTGTCAACGACTTAAAATCAAGCACTATGGAACAACCATAACTTTACAACGAATATATTCTGCTCTGACTTAGTGTGCTCAACGGGTATAGCTCTTTTATCAGTTCTCATCCTGAGAGAGCTTCCCAGGATGAGCGTAAGTGACAAAACAACTTACTCCGGCGGTTTATAAAGGGGAAAGAGAAAGTGGCGCATTTCCATCTCTAGCTCTGGGTTGTTGAAATCGCCAGCAGGAACTAGCATTGCTGGATAGTCCGGCTGCTTCAAATGTATCTTGATTCCAGAACTGGGAATGGCTTTAACCGCTTCTCCCAGGTATTTAAGGTTGAATTGGATATCTAATGTCATATCTGTAGGGATATGAGCACTGATGGTTTCATCACCTTTACCAAATTCTCGTTCTATCGAAAGGTGAATTTGTTGGGTCGCTCCATCAAAGCGAAACTGAATCCCTCTCTCTTTCTTATCGGTCAGCACCGATAGTCGCTCCAACGCTTTGAGTAGTCCTAATTTCTCCAGCACCACTTCCTGGTCAAAACTATAGCGTGCCAACAGTTGCTCACAGTCTGGATATTGCCCTTCAATGCACTGGCAGCTCAAAATAACGTCTTGCCATGCAAAGCTAGCGCGTGTTGCTTCCGCATCGTACAGCAGTTGAATCGAGTCAACCGAATCCGCCAGGTTACGAATCAGTTCCTTCAGGGCTTTGCCGGAAATCGGAAACTGGGTAAGTTCATCAGCTCCCGATCTCCTGCGCTGCTTTCTGCCAATACCCTCCGTTGACAATTCTGCGATTCCTACGGAGAGCTTCGCTAACGCCACTCGATGTCCATCTGTTGCAATGAATTTCAGGGCATTTTGCCCAATCTGAATATAAACACCTGTCAAAATACGCTTAGTTTCATCCGTGCTAATCGCATACAGCACCCCTTTCAGTCCTTCTCTCAACACATTGGTCGGTAGGAAAACTGGAGCCGCTTTGAGTGTTGCAATGGGCGGAAATTCCTCAGCCGGAATCCCTCGAATCTCATATTTTCCATCGGCATCCGACAGCGTTATGGAGCAAGTCTTAGTCAGTTGCTCCTCTTCCGACGCTGGCTTTGTGACCTGCACCTGACTGTTGAGCGTGATGCTACCTGCTGGAAACTGTTTGACCATCCCTGAGAGCATCTCAACCGGTGCCGTAATCTCACTGCCCAAAAGCACCTGTGCCTCAAAGCTTGCCTGAATCGTCATTGCTAAATCAGTTACAGTCAGATGAACCTGTTGAGCTTTGGCGTCTGCCACTACCAAAACATTTGCCAGCACTGGATAGCTAGGTTTTGCTGAGGCAGCACAGCTTGCGATCGCCAGCGCATCATGAAACTGACTCTGCGAACAAATCACCTGCATCCCTTGTTCCGTTGTAGGTGTGTCCTTTGGCTGAGATTTAGCTGCTCGTTTTCTCGATGACTTCTTGGGCACAGGCTCTGCCGATACTTCAGGCTCAGCAGAATTTTCAGGCTCATCGACTGTTGCTTCCGTTTCACTCACCTCTACTGTGTCAGCAGGTTGCTCTAAAGAATTGAGTTTCCCAGGGACCCGCTGGGCGATCGCAGCTTCAGAAGTCGGTTGCTCAGTCTGCTGGTTTTGCTTTGCAATCTTGCCCCTCGATCGTTGTAATGCTTGAGTCATAATCAGTGTCTCTGCTTGAATGGTCGTCGAAGGATGCCTGCGTTAGCAGATGGAAAATGCCAAAGACCCTATGACTCAAGATTCTTGGCAGAATGGTCAAATTTCTTAGGGTATAGTGTGAAGCTAAAACACCGTTAAATATTCCCTAAGTTGCCAAGGTTGTTAGAGGCAGATCGTCAGGGGTGAATCCGATACGTGATATGTGTCTTCTGGCAGTTGGTTTTATTTAGGGAATACTTTGAGGCAATTCTATCCAAAACTATTCCCTAAGTAAAAGCCCTATGGCACAACTAGAATCCGCCGACGGGCACGGCTGGCTCCGACATACCATAGGCGATTGTGTTCCCTCACCTTTGCCAACAGGTTTTTTGCCGTCTCACCACGTTCAGGATTAAGCCGTTTACTTAAATCCTGTCCATCAACACCACATTCTAGAAACGTACTGCCCTGGCTATTGTGAACCGTAATGGCAAAGCAATTTCGCACGTTGGCAAATTGTTCCAAATGGTGATAATAATCGCGCCACAGGAATGGATTACGTTGGGCGATCGCCATCAGCCGATGCGCTTCTACATCAAATCGCTGCTGCTCATCTTCATGCAAAGCATAGATTTGACGTGCAACACCATCATCCGTTGCAACCTTTAGTCTCCAGGCTTTGTAATTGCTGTATCGATCTTCTGAAAACTCCTGAACCGTGAACTCCGTTGAAGTGGAAAGGATAATCGTTTTACCATCAGGGGCTAAAACTGGATCGCGCGTGATCAGCCGTTCACCGGGAATAAACCGAGAGGCAGTCTTGCCATACAGGTGATTGCGGATCTGCTGGTTGTAGTAATCCACTTGCGCGTTTGTCCAGCTTAGAATTCTGAAGCAATCAGGGTTCTGGGTAAACTCGCCAGAGATTTTCTTGAAGGCATATTTGAGGAGCGATCGCCGTTTTACCAGCAATGAACCGTTACTCTTATCTGGTAGATACTTTGCAAATGGCTCAAAGGGCGCTTTGCTCTTCGTCACTGCATAACGGCAAGCCGTGATAAATTCCAACAGCGGACTATCTGTGCCCTGGCGCACCACTTGAGTCAACACAGCTTTGTTGGGTATGTTGAAGGCTGGCGATCGCCCTTCATTCACCGGGTTAAGCTGAGCCGGATCGCCCATCAGAATTATTTTCAGTGGGTGCCACGTTGATGTTCTTTTGGACGCTTCCTCAATCCAGTGCCAGAGCTGCTCTCCAATCATGGAACACTCATCAATGAACACAACATCGAACAACCCAATGTATGACGTTCCAGTCGGAGCCAACACTTTTTCGTTACCTCTGGAAACCATGCCCAGCCCCAGCAATTGATGAATTGTGAGGAAGTCTACGCCAGTCACCCCATTTTCTAGCGCCATGCGTTGCAACACACCCACAGCCTTATTGGTGGGTGCGGTCAGAACGACTCGTTTCCCCTGGCTTCGACTAAAACTTTGACTAGTTGAAACACAATCGTCGATTTTCCTGTCCCCGCATATCCTACTAGCAGAAACAGGGCAGCCGTGACAGCCGGTTGCAAGAATGTCCACATTGCATCCAGTGCTCTACGCTGTTGCTCAGTCAGTTGAAAGGGGAAAGAGCCAGTCAGGGAGGAAGCAGGAAGGGTTTGCATCATTACGACTCCGCTAATTTCATCCACAAATCGGCTCGGCACAGCGGTAGCTGCTTGTTTTGGTCTTCTCGAAATTAGCAAACCCAATTTCAGTAACTCAA
>JAAUQZ010000382.1 GCA_012033355.1 Leptolyngbyaceae cyanobacterium RM1_406_9
CAGGAACGATGTAAAACCGAGTTACCTGGTTGCCTCGTTTCCAGGCTCCGCCTGGAAATGCCGCTCTGGAGGCTCTGCCTCTAGCCGTACATAGAGGCAGAGCCTCTAGAACTGCATTCCTGGCTAAAAGCCAGGAACGAGTAAAACGAGAGAGCGAGGGAAACGAGTAAAAAGACCTGCGTATATCCAGCCAATTAGGAGCCGTCGATGAAAATTCTCATCACCAACGTCGTCATGTTGAATACCGGAGATGCCGCCATTTTAATGGGGCTGATGGACATTCTGAAGAAGGCGTTTGGCCCGAATGTGGAATTTGTCATCTATGACAGCAAACCAGAAGTCGCCAGCAAATATTATCCAGAGTTGACGTTTAGGCGATGGGTTTATCTGGATCGGCGCAAGTTTCGCCAACTGGGTGGGTGGAGCGATCGCCTCCAGCAATTCAACCAAAACTACGTTCTCTTCGCCGCCTGGTGCTGGACTCACGGCTTAAAGCAAATTACCAAAGCCTTACTCTCACCCAACGAACTCAAAGCATTGATGGATTACGCTTCTGCCGACCTGATTGTGAGTACCGGTGGAACGTATTTGGTGGAAAACTATTCCCTGGAAAAACGTATCTTTGACTTTCAATTTTCCTTGCTGCTCAAAAGGCCTTTGATGCTGTTTACGCAGTCTCTAGGGCCCTTTACCAATCCGGTTTACAAGACAGAGTTACAAAAGATATTTGACGATGCAGCTTTGATTTTGCTGCGCGATCGCGCCTCCCTCAAGCATCTAGAAGAAATCAACGTCAACACCCAAAACAGTCACGTTAGCTCTGACGCAGCCTTTGCCCTAGCGCAACCAGAAGCGATTCAAACCCCTCAACCTGTCCCTAAGCACTCTCACCTCAAAGTCGCAATTTCATCTCGTGAATGGTCGCACTTCAAACACATTGACTCTAAGTTTGGGATGCACAAGTATCGGGAATCCCTTAGCAAGGCAACCCAGTATTTAGTTGAAAAACACGGAGCCGAAATTACCTTCCTCTCAACCTGTCAGGGAATTCCTGAATACTGGACAGATGATGCCAAAACGGGTGAAGTGGTCGCCGCAATGCTGCCCGATTCGGTTCGCCAAAACGTCCAGGTAGACCATCAGTTTCGTCCACCGGAGGCACTTCTAGAACACCTAAAAAACTACGACTTTGTTATTGCCACCCGAATGCACATGGCAATCCTGGCTCTATCCGCAGGCACTCCCGTTCTGCCGATCGCTTACGAATTCAAAACCTGCGAACTGTTCGAGCGATTGCAGCTAGGCAAATGGGTTCACGACATCGAGCTGATCGAGCCAGAAGAATTCACGCAATCGGTGGAATCGTTCATCCAAGCAATTCCTGAGATTCGTCAGACTCTTGCAGTAGGTGTAATTAAGGAGCAGCAGCAGGCAATGGCAGCGGGGCGATCGCCAAACAAGCACTGGAGCAATGATGCAATGTGGAATTTTTTCAAGTCCCTTGTGGGATGGGCATCTTGCCCGTCCAAATCAAGCAGGCAAGATGCCTCCTCCACAGGAAACCAGGGCTTTCAAAACTTTAGTTGCACATCGCTATGCGACAGCAAAATTTGGGGAGGTAAACCATGAGCGATAAACCGATGAAATTTGCGTTCGTCGTCGGACAGTTTCCCGTCCTGTCCGAAACCTTCATCCTCAACCAGATCACCGGACTGATTGACCGGGGGCACCAGGTAGACATCTATACCCCTCAACGTCGAGAAGCCTCCGTCGTGCAAACTGATGTCGAAAAATATAACCTGCTGGCACACACCTACAGCCCCATTCCGATGGCACAGAGCCTAACAACACGCATAGCAAAGGGATTCAAGCTAATTGCGACTCACTTTCCCAGAGATCCCAAAACCGCCTTCAACCTGCTCAACGTCATCAAATATGGGGGACGCGCCGCCTCACTCTGGCAGTTTTACACCGCCGCACCGCTACTGGGACGTGGCCCCTACGACGCAATTCACTGTCACTTTGGCCCATCAGGATTCAAAGGAGCCTTACTGCGAGAACTGGGAGTGTTGCAAGGCAAACTGATTACCACTTTTCATGGTTCTGATATCACGACGTATTTAAAGGAGAAGGGCGATCGCGCCTACGACTCACTTTTCCAGGAAGGAGATCTATTTCTCCCCATCAGCGAACACTGGAAACAGCAATTACTCAAGCTGGGATGTGACGAGCGCAAAATCGCTGTACATCACATGGGCATCGACTGCGATAAGTTTTCCTTTGCACCCCGGTTTTTGAGAGAGGGCGATCGCATTCGTCTCATTACCATCTGTCGTCTGGTCGAAAAAAAAGGAGTAGAATACGGCATTCGAGCCGTCGCCAAACTCCTCAACACCCATCCTCACCTCAGACCCCAACTCGACTACAACATTGCAGGCGATGGCCCGCTCAAAGCCGACCTAGAAAACCTGATTCACGAATTAGAAATTAGTGATACCGTCAAACTTCTAGGCTGGCAACAGCAGCAAGACCTGATTGAATTGCTCGACCGCTCCCACATCTTGCTTGCCCCCAGCGTCACCAGTCACGACGGCAACCAGGAAGGCATCCCCGTCGCCCTGATGGAAGCTATGGCCCGAGGCTTACCCGTCCTCAGCAGCCTGCACAGCGGCATCCCCGAACTAATCGAAAACGGCAAATCTGGCTTCCTCGTCCCCGAACGAGATGTGGATGGACTCGCCGCTAAACTCGACCACCTGATTCAGCATCCTGAAACGTGGCCCGACTTGGGCAAAGCTGGACGCACTCAAGTTGAGCAGCACTTTAATATCCAAACCCTTAACGATTGCCTGGTTGAGCTTTCCCGGTAAAAGATACGTTCAGCGTGAGTTCACAAAGTCCACCTTCATTCTTCCGTCCTCCGTCTTCCCCAAACCCAAGTAAACCTGGCAAGATAAAACAAGTCTTTAACAATTGCCATGTTTCCCGAAGCCCCAGACCGGATCAGTTCTCCTAATCCTTTTTTGTTGCTCAACTATGAGCCAGCCCTGGAAAACCTGGGAGATGATTACTTTGATATTGTCTCAGCCGCAGAATTTCCCCGTCACATTTTGCGCTTTCGCAATGATCAGGTGTTGCCGAGGTTAGGACTCGATCCACAGTCGGTAAAAGATGCCGATTTTATTCAAGCTTTTGGATATTTTCAGGCGCAACAACTGCCGCTGGCGCTGCGCTATCACGGCTATCAGTTTGGTGAGTACAATCCGTTTTTGGGTGACGGACGAGGCTTCCTCTACGGGCAGGTGCGCGGCACGGATGGTGAGCTATATGACTTTGGCACTAAGGGTTCTGGGACGACTCCTTACTCCAGAGGGGGTGATGGCAGACTCACCCTCAAAGGCGGCGTAAGAGAAGTGCTGGCAGCCGAAATGCTGCACGTGTTGGGCGTTCGCACCTCTCGCTGTCTTAGCCTGATTGAAACCGGGGAAGCACTCTGGCGAGGCGACGAACCTTCTCCTACACGTTCATCGGTGATGGTGAGATTTTCGCGATCGCACATTCGCTTCGGCACCTTTGAACGACTTCACTATCTCAATCGCCCTGACCTCACCCAAAAACTGCTCAATCATGTAATTCAGTATTACTATCCACATCTGT
>JAAUQZ010000085.1 GCA_012033355.1 Leptolyngbyaceae cyanobacterium RM1_406_9
GCAGACGTTATGGTTCAGGAAGTGCTAATACTTGATTCATCGGATTCACAAATCGTTCTAGCGTTTTGTGTCCGCTCCATGAGTCCTTGAATTTCTTGAGCGCGTGGCGATTGAGCTGGATCATAGGCAACTTGTAAACTGACTGTTGCAGAGGTCGTTTGCTGCTTTAAGTGCGTTTCACGATATGACCAATACAAGGGCAAGTGCGCTCTGGTTGGTTGAGCAATAGTAACCATTGAGAAACTCAGAGTTAGCAATACACCAGTCAGCATCCAGATGATTACTTTTTTTAGTTTGATTGTCACGTTAAATCTCCTGCAAATGGTGCAAATCGCGGTTTCCCAGATACTCCACACCAGCGATCACCAATCCTTTCCACTACCAGCGATCGCCCCATCAGCACAAACCCCGAGTCAATTACGCTTGACCCTTGCAACCAACAATACTGCTAAACCAAGAGACTCTGGTTTGTCTTTATGCTACGAGTCTAGAAAACATTGCTTCAATTGTCCGATCGGTTGAAATTGTCCAACCGATCGTCCGATCGAAATTCACCCGATCAGCCGATGGTTCAATTTTGGAGGTTATGGCTACAGTTGTACAACGTGACTTCAAGTTGCCAACCGCAGCAGTACAGAAGTTACTCAAGGAGCTTAGCTGATGATTGATTGTCTTCAATGAAGCTTTGAAGACAAAAGTAGAAGCGATCGCCTGACATCTCTCTCCTGATATCCAAGTCGGACTAACGGCCCGTAACTATCCGCTGGTAAGTTTTTTCCTTCTAGCTTACGCCATCCCCTGGACGCTCTGGCTAGCTGGACACGGTTTGATGCTCTTCAACCACCACAGTTTCTGCAACTACTGGGCAGCTTAGGTCCAGCTATCCATCGCACTCATTGGGGCGGGTCATTGTGGTGGCAAAGCAGGATTGCGCGACCTGCGGCACCGCATATTTAACTGGCGGGTACATTGGGTGTGGTATGCGATCGCCTGGTTTAGCATAATCGTGCTTTTTTTCCTATCCGCCTTATTCACTGGCTGGGAGGGGCGACCATTGCAGAACTTTGAACATAACAGCGAATATCCTAAACTGTCATCAGGAGTCTATTGGGCAGCGAGTATTATCTTCTACGGCTGGGGCGAAGAAATAGGCTGGCGCGGGGTTGCTTTGCCTTACCTCCAGACCGACCAGACTACTCTTGCGGCAACAGTTCAACTGAACTTATTCTGGACGCTTTGGCATTTACCGCTCTTCAGATTTACACCAGGACTTTCGCAGATGGGCATTGCAGAAGTGTTGGGCTGGTACTTTAGCCTCCTGACCGAAGCCATCCTATTTACCTGGCTGATTAATAGTACCCACGGCAGTATTTTTATTGCGGCGATTTTTCACGGCACAGTGGACATCGCTTTTGTTTCACCAACATCTTTAATGACAAAAACTGTTTTAGGGGCTTTGATTGCCCTTTGGGGCATTGCAGTCCTTTGTATGATGAAACCCCATTTCCTTTTTCACGTGGGCAAGCTAGTTATTGTTCCAGAGACAAATACTGTTCGCACAGAAGATTGAACGTCATAAATGAAGCAGCAATCTATCTGACTCTATAGTTGCGTTGAATGACATCAGCACTAACCCAACTTACAGCAATTGAAAATTGCTTAAACCACAGGTTTTTTGCTGTGTGCCAAGCGTCGCGTAGCACACAGCAAAAAAATAAGCGTACTCAAGTGCAAAGCGCTGTACGAGAGCATCCAGGTTCTGTAGTCGAGTTAGTCATCAAGAACTTACCTTAATTGTTTTATCACTCCTCGGAAGTAATGGGAGGTTCAGTTGCCATTGAACTGGCGATCGCCACCAGTTCTTCCTGAGCCAATACACTGGCAAGTGTTGCGATCCCATAAGCCAACCCATCTTGTTGCCACACTACAAATCGATTCATTTCATTGCCATCACCTCTTGTGAAATGATAACCTTGAATGCGATTGCCTAAATCTACGGAAGAAATGTTGTCTCCTGTTGGGAAGAAATCTTCGGAAGCCTCCGATACTCCCAACACCCCGATCGTACAAGATGCTGGATTTTGCGAAGTTGGGCAATCAGGTGAAATTGATAAGTTGACGGTTAATTGGTTGTTGTCTGAGCGAACATATGGATACAGTTCCTCCGCAGACGGAATTGTAGCAGGCAAACGCATACTCCAGCCATCTGGCAACTCTCGCCTGATCTCCTCTAGAACAGATGTAAAAAGCGGATCAGGGGCGGCATTGGCATAGCTTCTCTCCTGAAAAATCGCAGGCTCTGATTGGATCAGTAAGCTCGCAGTTGCGATAGCGAAGCTAACCGAAATCGCAGTCACACTGGCAATTCCAACTGAATACAAGGACTGGTAGCGATTGTGCATGAGTTTATTCCTCTAATTGTGAGTTAAGTTGCAAACACAAATCGATGGTTATCTGCAATCTTTGATTAATCTCTCATTGCGTGAACTCTTCAAAGTTCATTCACCTGAGAGCTTGACGAGGGACAACAATTTTTATTGTATGGACAGGGCAGCACGACTCAAATCGACCGACAGGTGCAACCACTCGGTGAATTTAAAGCTCATCCAAGTGGTCAATATCTAAACTTAGTGGTTGTGGTGTATTAAAGATTTGCAGTATGCTGATTCACAGCGACTTCAACTTGGATAAAAACAAACCCTTGTAGGGCGGTTCGCGAACGCCCTTGCCTGTGGCTTATCCATCTAAAAATGGCTGTAAGCATTCATCTTGCACCGACTAGACAAGAAGCCAAAATGCTCGTTGGGCGTGGATCGAACTGCTAAACTTACCGTCAAAATATTACGAAGAACAATCGCCACACTCCCTTCAGAAAGTTCACTCACTGAAGTCGCTAACTGCTGCCTACCTATCATCGCGCAGCGTTTTGACTAGGGCAGTGGCGATCGCCCGTTCTTTTTGCGGATCTACTCCTTGGGCATAGGCGATTGGAAAGGGTACAACTATATCGGGAATTACTCCCACACCCTCTAAGCGAATAGTTTCGTCCACATAAACATCTGCTACAGCAACATATAGCAGGCTATCGTCTGGCATGAGAAAAGGTCTTCCAGCTACAACTGATCCAGCGGTTGGACTACCAACCACGGATCCAATATCATAGTGCTGAAAGCTATAGGCCAAAATTTCTTTAGCACTTCGACTGTTTTCATTGACCAGCATGACTACGGGTTTTTCCCACTGGCTCTGATAAGTTGATGCTGTGCCGTCTCGACCAATATTCGTGATGCTGGGTCCTCTCGCTGTGTAAAGATGAAGAGCAGTAGGAGGTGCGCCTCCCCAACCTTCCCTTAGGTCTAGAACTAACGCATCGACATCTTTCAAGCGCCCATAGATGAGTTCTTCTTCCAGTTTTTTTTGATACTGGTCTCCGGCGTAAGACCAGATATGAATATAGCCGATCTGCTTCCCTGACTGCTCAATCACCTCTAAACTATCAACCATGGCATCAAGAAACATAGTAGTGCCATCAAACAGCTTAGGTGTCACCGTAATTTCTTGTTGACTGCTAGGATCTGCCGACTTCTGCACAAGTAACATAACAGGTTGGTCTGCTTTGCCAGCAAATGACTGAATGGGATGAAACGGCTGACCTGCAACGCTGAGGATTTGATCGCCCACCTGTAACCCACCTGCCGCTGCTGGACTATCGTCTAAAATGGCTTTGATAAACGTTTTGCCTTCTATCTCGCTTGTAAAAATGCCAATGCCTACATATTCAACCCGGTCATCCGGGAATGTTCCTTGAAGTTGCGATCGCAGTTCCGGTAGGCGTGGATAGAAAATACCCAGCAGTTGATAGTAGTCAGGCTGGTCGGCAGTGTAGAGCTGGGTATGTGAGGTCTGCAACTCGAACAACATCTCGTTAATCAGTGCGGCCTTTTCTGATCGGGAGGATGCTTGTGCGACTCGTAATCGGTACGGTTCTCTTAGAGTTGCCCAGTCTACGCCGTTAAAATTAGGATCATAAAAATGCTCATTAACGGTTTCCCAAACAGCATCAAATAGATGGGTCTGTGCGGATAAAGCTAACGCGATTGAGCCATGCACTATACAGCAGAAAAAACTAATTACAATAGCGAGAACAAAGCATACGAACGGACTTTGATATCGCTTTAGTCTCGTAAAATCTGTTTGATTCATATTGGGTGTTGCGTTTCAAATTTATAGATACAATCGAGTATTTCACTTGCCGTTTGACTGACAGCAGCATGGTTCAATTACCTCAGTTAAATGTTATTACATTTGGATATCATTATGTACGACGATATTACCAATCTCTATCACCTGGTTTATCTCAACTGGAATGAAGCAGATATAACCGATCGGGCAATATTCAGATTGGACAGTTGTGGTGTAAATGATCAAGAGACGAGTATTTTTAGAATCTATGCGATGGTCGATTGAGGCAAGTCAGCAATTGCGTGCTATCTCAGCAGGTTGGGGGTGGCTGAAATCGCGAGCTAAAATGTTTCTAATTCGCTTCAAATCCCATCCGGAGTCTACTGACTATTTGATTTGGCGACAGCAGTTTTTCCTAAAACGACTGCGTTTGGGTCTGCGATTAGGAACGTTTTGGTCGCTGATCGGAGCAATTACAGGAATTTACTATGCTTTAGTTGATATTGAAGAATTGAGAGCAAATTTTCTCAAGTTCTTTGGCGATGCATCTATCGCGGATGCCCTTCGAGATGCGGTGATTATCTATAATCTGGTCGTGCTGGCTTTGCTGGTGCTTTGTTTAATTGGATGGCGAACCGCATGGGGGAAACGACATCCTGCTCTGCTGTTTCTCGTATTCACCTGCTCGCTCAATGAGTTTCTTGGGCAGGTGGTCACGACGTTCTTTCACATCCCACTCACACCCGATACGCTCATCTTTCTGGCGATCGCCATTTTGATTCCCGTGCGTTGGCGACTTCATCTCATCGCGCAAGCTTTGCCGATCGTTTATTACGCCATTGTTTATCCAATCATCGGGCTAACGACATTAGGAACAACAGATACCTTCAAGCTATATACAGCAAACACAATTGTCGAGATCGCCTGGGTTTGCTCCGTTAGCATTCTTGCCGTGTATTTGTACGAACAATTGAAGCGATCGGAGTTTGAAGCTCATCGTCAATTACAAGTATTTTTATATTCTGTTTCGCATGATTTGCAAACTCCAGTGGTGGGTACTTCGATCGTCCTCAAAAGCCTATTGAGTCAACCTGTTGATGGATGCAATGATGAGATTAGAGTGAAGCGATCGGTGATTGAACGATTACTGCAAGGAAGCGATCGTCAGCTTACTTTAATCAACTCTCTGATTGAATCTCATACCACTGAAGTACAGGGAATTGTGATTTATCGTGAACCTATTCAACTCAAGCCATTGGTAGATTCGGTACTCATTGATTTACAGCACAGCTTAGCTAAAAAACGAGTTCAATTAACTAATCACATTACCAGTGAACTTCCTCTAGTGAACGCAGATGCAAATCAGCTTTGGCGAGTGTTCAGTAACTTAATTGGGAATGCACTGAAACACAATCCGCATGGTATCGAATTAACTCTGGATGCAACGGTGCTAGAGCCAAGACAGGGGGGTGAAGGGGTAAAGCGGTGGAGGGGTGGAAGAGTAAGAAAGATAAAACCAACACATCAATGCTCGAACATTCCAATGCTGCTCTGTATTGTCCAAGACAACGGAACTGGAATTGCCCCAGAACAATGCCAGCGATTATTTAAACTCTATACGCGGGGAAACCGAGCGCGATATATGCCAGGATTAGGATTGGGTTTATACCTTTGCCAACAAATTATCGTCGCGCATAGTGGAGAGATCGGCGTGGATAGTCATCTGGGAAAAGGATCAACGTTTTGGTTTACCTTGCCCCTATACCCAACCTGAGCGCAGCGCCACAACGGCTGCCTGAACGCGATCGTCCACTGCCAACTTATTCATAATGCTGCGAATATGGGCTTTAACGGTGCTAAGGCTAATGTAAAGTTTGGATGCAATTTCTGGATTGCTTCGTCCATCTACAATGAGCTTGAGTACCTCCAACTCTCGTTCTGTTAGAGGGTTCGCTCCTTTACTTTGGATAACGGGCTGCAAATGTTGCACTACGCAACGAGCCACTTGTGGATCTAGATAAATCGCTCCATCCTGAATACAGGCGATCGCCATCACCAACTTCTCCAATCCGACACCCTTCACACAATACCCATCTGCGCCGCTCGATAATGCTGCAATAATTTCCTGTTCAGATTTGTGTGATGTTAGCATCATCACTCGTGTACAAGGCAGACTAGCCCGAATCTGTCGAGTTGCAGCAATGCCATCTAATTCTGGCAGTCCAATATCCATAATTACTAAATCTGGTTGGAGATGTTGTGCCATATCAATTCCAGAGTATCCATCCTCTACTTGCCCCACAATTTCTAATTGTGGATATTCTCTTAAAAGATGATCTAAGCCTAAACACATGACTGGATCATCTTCCACAATTAAGATGCGTAAATTTGGTGATGGATGATTAAAAGTGTCTGTAAGCATCTGCTGAAGCAACCATGAGTAGGACAACAATTGCTGATCAACTCGGTTAAACAGTAAACTTTTCAACGTTAAAGATAGCAGAGAGCAATACCGTTGAGTGTATCCCAGTTTGGTAAGTGACGTGGGTCATTTAGAACCCCGTGCCTTGGCGGTTACCACCACACTCAACAAAGAATTTCAAGTTGCCGCTGTGCAAGAGTTGTCAGGTTTTAGAGCAGTGCTTTGGCTTGTCCATTTCTGCGGGTGGATTGGCTCAAGCTATCGCCCGCGTAGCCAAGCGGCTAGAGCCGAGCTACGAAAAAGCGCTCGCAGACTTACGCCACAGTGATGAGATTTACAGTGATAGAACGAAATGGTGGCTGAACGGTTCGGGTTACACTTTGTGGGTGTTCACCAACCAACAGACGTGCCCAGTTGCTCAAACGCTTGCTGCCCCAAATCGCTCAGGCCCAAGCTGAGCATTGGCGAGAGTCTTTGGAGCGGTGCTTCGACTAACAGCTAGCGCATCCCAGGGAGCAACCACTTGGGCAATTCTCGCCTCGCTAGCGGCGACTGCGGCTCAAAAGGGCGACTCGTTTATTGACCAAGTTGCCCAGGCTGTAGGTTGAATCCTCAGTCTCTGAACTCACGCTAATCACATACCCATGCAAAGCCCGGAAAGGCAGAGCCTCCCGAACTGGCATTCCCAGGCTGAGCTTGGGAACGAGAAAAGCCTAGAAACGAGAAAACGGATTCTTAATCTCTGATTCCTACCTCTTGCAGCCTGTTACTCTCAACTTTCTCCTGCTCAAGTTGCTCCACCAACCAATCAATCTCAAACCGCAGGTTTGATAGATGCCGTCGCCATGCTGTTGCCTCATAGCGATCGCCACTGCCCGCGATATCTTCCCGCTCTAAGTCCTGTAGCCGAGAGCGGCAGACCAGCAGCCGTTGCTCCAGCAACTTAACCCGCTCAGTGGGATGCAGGTGGCTAAAAAAGAAGTATTTGATGATGAAGCGGGAGCGGCTGTTAACCCAGCTTTCATGTGGATATTCCAACATCTTTTGTCGCCAGCGATCGCGCCCTGCGTCAGTGATGCAGTATTCTTTACGGCCCGAACCCGATTCGCCTGTTTCCTCTACCAGAGTGACGATATCGCCTCGCGCTTCTAAACGCTTAAGCAATGGATAGATTGCCCCGTAGTTGACGCTGATGCAGCCACTCATAAATAGCTCTAGCTGCTGTTTCAAACGGTAGCCGTGCAAAGGTTGCTTCTGTAAAAAACCGAGGGTTGCTAGTTCCAACATTCTTTCTATGTTTCTATATCAGGTTGATATTCTTACTCCAAATTGATATACCTGTTAAGGATACAGCGTTTACAAAATGCAATGAACTCTTTGCATTTTTAAGCAAGCGCTTGATCAGCTAAGGCAAAAATTTTTCTAGTCATCAGCAAAAAAAAATATGTTGCAGGTCGCTCCTTCTATGCCCCTGGCTGCTGCGCGTAAACCTGTGTCGGCGATCGCCAGTCGGGTCATTCTAACGTTTAGTCTCTTATTTATTTCTGCTGGATGTGAACTGCTTCCCCGCAGCGAAGCTCAATCGGGTCCTCCCGGTGCAGAGCAGGGCGGACCGGCCGCTGTTGATATCAGGATTGCTGAAGCTCAGCCTTTGGAGGCAATCACAGAATACACAGGGACAACCCGCCCATTCCGAGAGGTCTCGCTGCGATCGCAAGCCGAAGGGCAACTGCTAGACGTAATGGTAGATGTCGGCGACCCAGTAGATCGGGGGCAAGTGCTGGCACGACTCGATAGTGGTTTGCTGTCTGCCACCGTGATTGAGGCGCAGGCAGAAGAAGCCGCCCGTCAGTCTGAAGTGGCTAGCCTGCAAGCCGAAGTTAGTGACGCTAGAACGCTGGTAGAGCAGGCGAGGCTAGAGTTGGCTCAAGCGCAGTCAGATGCGGCAAGACAACAGCAATTGTTGAGTGAGGGGGCGATCGCCGAGCAACAGGCAGAACTCGCCCAAACCGCCGTCGGCACCGCAGAGCAAGCGCTCAGATCGGCACAAGAGCAGGTTCGCACTCGCCAGCAGGCAGTGAGAGCGGCGGAACGGCGAGTCATTGCTCAGCAAGCATTAGTTGTCCAAGAGCAAGAGCGGCAGTCCTACAGTACGCTCGTTTCTCCGGTGTCTGGGGCAGTGTTGTCACGGGTGACAGAACCGGGCGACCTGGCTCAACCAGGGAGTGAGATTTTGCGACTGGGAGACTTCAGCCAGATCAAAGTAGAAGTGCAAATTTCAGAACTGGAACTGGCAAGCATTCAGGTTGGGCAACGGGTGCAGGTTCGCCTTGATGCCCTGCCCGACCAAACCTTATCCGGTGAAGTAACGCGCATTTCTCCTGCGGCCGACCCGACTGCTCGGTTGATTCCCATTGAGGTGACAATGCCGAATCCAGATGGACGCATCGGCAGTGGGCTGTTGGCCCGAGTGAATTTTGCTCAGCCAACGGCCGAGCGGGTGGTTGTGCCTTTGACCGCAATTGAGATTGGAGAAGATGAGTCCGTAGAAGGCTCAGACGCAGAATCATCTCAAGCAGAACGCTCAACAGAAGCTTCGGCCGCAGACTCGACGGATGAGCAGTTCGGCGGAACGGCCACTATTTTTGTCCTGGAAGGCTCTGAGCAAGCGCCAACCGTCGCTGCTCGAACGGTGCAATTGGGCGATCGCGCCGACGGTCAAGTTGAAATTCTCTCTGGACTGGAACCTGGAGATCAGTACGTCGCTCGGAGCAGCGGCAACCTGCAAGACGGGGCGGCCGTGCGCCTCAGCATCATTTCTGAAACTTCGTCCTAATTCCAGCGGTTTCTTTCACCACCTGCTTATTCACCTGCCTTTCCTCTAGGTTGCTGACAGTCCTTCCTCACCCCTGACGCAATGCAAACCTCAAAACCTTCTGGCTTTAGCATTAGCAGCATTTCGATTCGCCGCCACATCGGTACGCTAATGCTGACCCTGGCAGTGATCGTTGTTGGCGTGTTTTATATCTCCAACCTTCAAGTTGATCTGTTGCCATCCATTACCTATCCCCGAATTGGGGTGCGAGTCGATGCACCTGGAATCTCGCCCGAAGTGGCAGTCGATGAAGTCACCCGTCCGCTCGAAGAAGCCCTTTCTGCGACGGAAGGAGTGGTGCAGGTTTATTCTCAAACCCGTGAAGGACAGGTGAGCTTAGACCTGTACTTTCAGCCAGGTGGAAATATTGATCAGGCATTGAATGATGCAACGGCGGCATTCAACCGAGCCAGGGGGCAACTTCCCGACACTATTGAGGAGCCGCGTCTGTTTAAGGCTGATCCTTCTCAGTTGCCAGTTTATGAGTTGGCGCTAACCTCGTCCTCGCTGGAATCGGTTGACCTGCGGGTGTTTGCAGATGAAGAGTTGGCGCGTGAGCTGGGCGTGGTTCCGGGTGTTGCTTCGGTCGATGTCTCCGGAGGCGAGGCAGAAGAGGTCATTGTCAACGTCGATCTCGATCGCCTGCAAGCATTGGGCATCGGATTGACGGATGTGCTAGATGAGCTAGAGCAAACCAACCAGGATGTTTCGGGTGGACGGATTTTAGGGGAAAACGCTGAACCGCTAACCCGAACCGTTGGGCGTTTTCAAGATGCTGAAGAAATCAACAACATCTCCTTTGTCGTCGGTGGAGGCGGTACAGCAAGCAGCGAAGCAGACAACAGCAATGCAGAATCTAGCCTGCCTGCTCCTACTCCTCGTCGAGTTTACCTGCGAGATTTTGCAGAAGTTATAGACGAATCGGGTGAGCAGCGGGTTTTTGTGTCGCTCAACGGACAGTCTGCCGTCAAGGTGAGCATCCAAAAGCAGCCAGATGCAAACTCGATCGAGGTCGTTGACGGAGTTCAAAGGCGACTTGAGGAGCTTCGTCAGGCAGGAGTAATTCCTGAAGATATGGAACTGCTGCCCACCCTGGACGAGTCTGTTTTTATTCGCAATTCTATCTCTAACGTGGCGACTTCCGGTTTGATTGGGGCGGGGCTGGCGGCGATCGCCGTTCTCCTATTCCTCGGCTCCATCCGCCAAACGCTAATCATCGTCCTCTCGATTCCCCTGGCAACCATGGCTGCAATTATCATGATGGGTGTGTTTGGGCTATCGCTTAACGTCTTTAGCTTGGGTGGTTTGGCTTTGGGCGTAGGGATCGTGGTCGATAACTCCATCGTTATGCTAGAGGCGATCGCCGAAGGCGCTGGCATGACACCTGGCAGAGACACGCGATCGCAACTGCCGCCCGATGAAATTATCGATCGCTCCATCCAAAGTAGCCAAGAGGTAGAATCGGCACTGCTAGCTTCGACCAGCACAAACCTGGTGGCAGTGCTGCCCTTCTTACTAATTGGCGGCTTTATTGCCTTGCTGTTCAACGAGCTAATTTTAACTATCAGTTTCGCGGTCGCCGCATCGATTATTGTTGCGGCAACTGTCGTACCCGCAGCAGCCTCTCGACTATTAGGCATTCGCTGGTCTAGCCGCATTGGAGAATTCTGGCTCTTGCAAGAATTCAACCGTCGCTTTGAAGCCGCAACGCGGAGCTACACCAACACCCTAGACTGGGTGCTACGCAAGCGTATCTTCATCATCCTGACAGTTTTTCTGATTCTAGGAGGGGGGGGACTGTTTCTAGTCAGACAAATTCCTCAAGAAATCTTGCCTCAAATCAGCACGGGGCAAGCCAACCTCAATGCCCAATTCCCTCCTGGAACTCCGCTAGAAACAAACCGCAGGGTAATGGCGGCGGTAGACGAAATTATTCAGGCGCAGCCAGAAACCGAATACGTATTTACGACAGCCGGGGGTTCTCTGTTTGGCAGCAACACCAATGAAAACCCGCTGCGAGGCACCAGTAATATTACCCTGAAACCGGGTAGCAATGTTGAAGCTTTTGTAGGGCGCGTCAATCAAGAAATCAACCAGCTTAATCTCGTAGATACTCGCATTCGGCTGCGTCCCGGCGAGGTGCGGGGTTTGGTGCTAAACAATTCTCCGGTGCGGGGGGCAGAAGTAGACGTGGTGCTGCAAGGTGAGGATGAGCGATCGCTGACCCAGGCAGGCTTTCAGGTACTCGACGCGCTTGACCAGCAGGCAACGCTGGCCACCTTTCGCCCCGATGCTGACCAGCGCCAGCCCGAAATTCAAATCCGTCCTGACCTGGAGCGCCTAACCGTCCTCGGACTCAACACTCAAGACATCGGCGAAACCCTCGAAGCTGCTGTCGAGGGCATAGTTGCGACCCAGCTTCAGCGCGGCAATCGTCTAGTAGATGTGCGGGTACAGCTTGATGAAGACTCTATCAGCCGTCCGTCTCAGCTAGAACGGCTACCTCTGTTTACCGAAGACAACCAACTGATTCGACTGGGCGATGTTGCCCAGCTAGAAGAAGGGGAAGCTCCTGGCGAAATCCAGCGGATTAACCAGCGCCAAGTCTTTATCGCCGCAGGCAACTTAAATGAAGGGGCCAGTTTAAGTGAAGCTTTGGCAGAAGTCGATGCGATCATACAGGGATTGGAGTTACCCGAAGGAGTCAGCCGTTTACCCAGTGCTGCCGCTCAAAGTAACGCCGAAATCCAATCTGCTTTGCCTGTGCTGGGGGGTCTGGCAGCGTTCCTGGTATTCGTCGTCATGGCGGTGCAATACAATTCGCTGATTGACCCGCTAGTTATCATGTTCACGATTCCTCTGGCTCTGGCAGGTGGAATTTTAGGACTGTACGTGACGCAAACGGCGATCGGCGCGACGGTAATTGTGGGAGCCGTGCTGCTAGTCGGCATTGTCGTCAACAACGCCATCATCATGGTGGAACTGGCCAATCAAATCCGAGAGCGAGAGAAAGTCGATCGCCGCACTGCCATTCTTAAAGCGGCTCCTCAACGGCTCCGTCCTATCTTAATGACCACGATTACAACCGTCCTAGGAATGTTTCCCTTAGCATTGGGAATGGGTGAAGGGGGGGAGTTTTTGCAGCCGCTTGGTATTGTGGTGTTTTCTGGTTTATCTCTGGCGACCTTCTTGACGCTGTTCATCATTCCCTGCTTTTATCTGCTGCTCCACGATCCCCGTTGGACAGATGGAGTGAAGCGGCTGTCTCGTCGGGGGCAGGTCGCTCTCGCTTTGGATAGAGTCGATCGCCAGTCTCGGCAAGCTTCTAGACGCGGAGTCGTCAGACGATTTTTAAAGGGATAGATTTCTCCTGGTAGAGGACGGCTTCTCTGTTTTGATTTACGCTATTGTGGCGATCGCTTCGCAAAAATTCCTGGCATTACTTGGAGCATCCTAGATGTCACAACCTCCTCCCAAGCGTGTTCCGTCGGTTGTAAATCCCAGATATACCTCGCTTCAACGCTTGCGCCAGCTTAGTCATGTTTTAGACAATGCTATTCCCATTCCCGGTACGGGCTATCGAATTGGGCTTGATCCCATTCTGGGCTTACTGCCTGGCGCTGGAGATACCGTTGCAGGAGTGCTGTCAGCCTATATCGTTGTTGAAGCGGCACGAATGGGCATTCCCCGTGAGACCCTAGTGCGAATGGTATCCAACATTGTTCTAGAAGTTGTGCTGGGGTCAGTACCTCTGCTGGGCGATGTCTTTGACGCAACGTGGAAAGCTAATGCTCGAAACATCACATTGCTTGAAAGCCACGTCGATATGCCACAAACTGGTCGAAAGGGCGATCGCCTATTTTTAATTCTGTTAATCTTGGGCTTAGCAGTTGTGGTCATCGGTTTTGCTACTTTTTCAGTGCTAATGGTTCGCTTCCTCGTAAGCGCTATCAGTGGCGGCTAATGCAATTCTTTACGCTAAAGATAGCGTGATCTCAACCTGAAGATCGTGTAATAATGATTCACTGTCTTCCAAAGTTTCCTCATGGTTCAAGCGCCTCCCCTTCCCACTCATTTGAATTCCTTTAGTTTTGAGCAAAGCCCTGATCTCAGCTTTCAGCTTCCCGACCCAGACGATGACCTGATCCCCGAAGCAGAGTTTTTGCAGCAGGTCGAGACGGCGTGGCAGGTGTGCGATCGCTTTGACCTGCAAACCGAGATCTGGCGCGGGCGCATTCTCCGAGCAGTGCGCGGTCGGGAAAAGCGAGGCGGCGACGGGCGCGGTACAGGCTTTCTCAACTGGCTCAAAGATCGGGAAATCAGTAAAACCCAAGCCTATTCGCTGATCGAACTGGCGAACAGTGCCGATGCGCTGCTGGAAGAGGGCTATCTAGAGCCAGAAGATGTCAACCAGTTCAGCAAACGCGCCTTTGTTGAAACGGCTCAATCGTCTCCTGAAGTTCAGCAAATGGTCAGTGATGCAGCGCGGAAGGGCGATCGCATCACCCGCCGAGAAGTCCGCCAGCTTTCCGACGAATGGACAGCGATGACCTCAGACCTAATTCCTGAAGTCGTTAAGGAAAAAGCCGCTAACAGCACGATTCCTACTCGCTACCTGGCTCCACTCGTGCGAGAGATGGAAAAACTGCCCGAAGCGCATCAGGTTTCCCTCCAGGCAGAAGTGGCCGGAAATCCTGACGTGGATACACTGAAGCAAGTCACCGCCGAAGCCCGCTATCTGGCAAAATATCTCAATGCTGCAACCAATGTGCAAGCTTTGAATAACGAAGCCCTTGACCTGGAATCTGCTCTAGAAGAAGCATTGCGGGTCGGTTGTCTCAACTCCACAGCTGACTTGGTGAATCAGGCTTCGCAGTTGGAGCAAATGATCGCCAAACTCTATACCACCTGGAAACGGCTGAATACGCTCTCGGAGCGGGTTTATCTAGATAGCGGCGCGAGTACACCTCATTTGCGATCGCTCCTCGCCCACCTCAGCCCCCTTTCGGGTGAAGTCCTGGAAGTCCAACTGGGTGATCCGGATGGAGGTAGTTTCTCTCGCACCATTCGCCTCAAAATTTTGCCTGAAACTGATTCTTAGAAGGGAGATGCTTAGAGTCATGGCTGAATTGCTGCAAATTTCCCAACTGGGTAGTTCCGTCCTGGGCCAAACTGCTGAACCCATTACCGAAATTCAGACACAGCCCGTGCAGTCTTTAATCGACAATTTGCTTGCAACACTCCAGCATTCTAACGGTGTTGGGATTGCGGCTCCTCAAGTGGGCATTTCCCAACGGTTGCTGGTTGTCGCCTCCCGTCCCAATCCCAGATATCCTTACGCTCCCGAAATGGAACCTACTCCGATGATTAATCCTCGGTTAGTGAGCCATTCCGATGAGGTGGTGAAAGATTGGGAAGGCTGTCTCAGCGTCCCTGGAATTCGTGGTCTGGTGCCTCGCTACCGAGAAATTGCTATTGAATATTGCGATCGCTGGGGCAACCTCCAGCACCAAGAACTCACCGATTTCGTCGCTCGCATCTTCCAGCATGAGTTTGACCACCTGGAAGGCTACGTTTTCCTAGATAGATTGGAATCGACGCAAGATATCATCACCGACCAAGAATACCTCAAGCTCATCGCCGAGGCTTGCTAAGAAATGCAAATTAAATAACATGAGCAACTTCCTTACTGTACGGGTTTGGCATTGCCAAACCCCTCCAAAACAATTGCACCTTATTTAATCCATGATCCTAAGAGAAATAGCTAATAGCCCAATGGCACTGAAATAAGCAGAAAGTGAGCGCTCAGATCTGCGACTTCTGAGAGAAGTCGCAGATCTTTACCCCCTCAAGACTCTCTCAAGTCAATGCGATTGTTTACAGCCAACCGTGAATGCCTCGAATAATCATGTAGGCAGCTAGAGCAAACAGCAAAAACCTAAACAAAAAATTCACTGTTCGGTCAGGCAATCGCGGCAGCAATCGAGTTCCAGCCTGTGCCCCAATAATTCCACCCAATCCTAGACACAAGCCAGGAATCCACAGAACGTTGCCATTCCAGGTATGTTGAGCGAGTCCTGAGATGGCGATCGCCACAATCCCTCCCAAACTCGTTCGCACCGCCGCCTTAATCGATTCTCCCAAAAACAGCATTTGCAGCGGCACCATCACTACGCCGCCCCCTACGCCAAATAAACCAGATAGCCCACCTGCTAGCAAACCAATTCCTGCAATTGAAGGGAGCCGAGCCTCTTCCTCTGCGTCTGGCACTTCCTCCCCGGATGCTAATTCTGGTTCTACCAGATTCTCCTTCTCAGTTTGTCGCTTAAACCTCTGACGGAGATCCATCAAATACGTTGTGGCTAGCAACAGACCTGCAAATCCTAGCGCTAGAGCGGAGTCAGGGAGGCGATCGCCCAACCAGGCTCCCCCCTGTGCCGTAACGATCCCAAAAGCCGCCAGCTTTAACGAAACCCGCCAGTTCAGTTCACCCGCTCCTAAGTTCCGCAAACTGCCAGAAACCGCACTCAAAAACACCCCAATCAAACTCGTCGCAGTAGCCTGAATCAACGGAACTCCCAGAAATGTCAGGGCTGGAACCATCAGCAGTCCTCCCCCAATTCCCAGCAAACCCGCCAAAATTCCGGTGACTGACCCTATCAAAACCAGCAATACCCATCCAAGGGGTGTCTCCAGCATTCACACTTGCTCCGTGATAGACGCAGAATTTCCGCACCTGTAGGTTGGGTGGAGCATAGCGAAACCCAACACTCAAGCAAGCTTCACGTCGGATATCCTACTTCAACCCAACCCACATTCCTTCAAAGTTATCAGAAGTTCTATTGTCAATCAGAAGTTTTCCTTACTGCTACATCCGCTCCAACACAGGAATCCCCAGTAAAGACAACCCTAACTTGATCGTCCTTGCAGTCAAATCACATAATACTAACCGCGACGTTCTAATCGGTTCTTCCGCATCAAGTACCGTACAGCGATCATAGAACTGATTAAACTTTTGACTTAGCTCAAACAGATATTGACAAAGCTGATTCGGCAACAAATCTGCCTCAATTGCGCTAAGAATTTCATCCAGCCGAAACAAGTGCTTTGCTAACACAAACTCTTCATCTTCTTTCAGCACAACCGGACAGTCAGAACCTAACTCCTCAAAGTTAATATTGCCCTTCCGACTAATTCCCCGTGTTCGCACATAGGCATACAGCATATACACAGCCGTATTGCCCTGCCGCGCCAGCATTTTGTCATAGCTAAAAACATAATTGCTCGTTCTGTTTTGGCTCAGGTCAGCATACTTCACCGCACTGATCCCGATTACTTGAGCGCTATGTGAAATGAATTCTTCTGATTCTTCACGCCCCTCTTCTTTAAGGCGATTTTCTAGATCCGCACGGGCATGGGCGATCGCCTCATTCAACATATCCTCCAGCCGAATTGCTTCCCCAGAACGGCTCTTCAGCTTCTTTCCATCTTCTCCCAATACCGAACCAAGCGGCGTATGAACAAACTCCACTTCATCCGTAATCCAACCTGCCCGTTTGCCCACCTGAAAAATTTGGGCAAAGTGATTCGTTTGTTCCGCCCCAACCGGATAAACAACCCGGTCTACCTTGTCTACATTCACCCGATAGCGAATTGCAGCCAAATCAGTCGTGGCATAGTTATATCCACCATCCGACTTCTGCACAATCAAAGGTAAAGGATCTCCTTCCTTATTCGTAAAACCTTCCAGAAAAACGCACTTTGCCCCGCTATCTTCAACCAGTAAACCAAGCCGATCTAACTCTTCAATTACGTCTGGCAAAAACGGATTATAAAAAGACTCACCTCGAATAATCAGAGGAGACAAACCCATCGAATCGAAAATTCTTTGATTAGTTCGGTTCGACAGATCGCAAACAATTTTCCAGGCACGCAGCGTTTCTTCATCGCCCGCCTGAAGCTGCACGACGGAAAGCCGCGCCGCATCTTGAAACGCCGCATCCTGGTCAAACCGCTTCTTGGCATGACGATAAAACGATGCCAAATCTCCCAGATCTAAATTCTCATCTGACTTCAGCGCCTCTGGATACGCCTCCCTCAAATACGCAATCAGCATCCCAAAAGGCGTTCCCCAGTCCCCTACATGGCTGAGTCGCAGCACCTCATACCCCAAAAACTCCAAAATTCGGGCAATGCAGTCCCCAATCACCGAAGGACGCAAATGTCCAACGTGCATCTCCTTTGCAATATTTGGACTGGGATAATCGACGATCGCCCGTTTAGGCGGCTCAATCGGTGCCACTCCCAATCGGGGATCAGCCTGCACGCATCGAAGTTGCTCTTCCAGGTAATTTGTCTTAAACGTCAAATTAATGAAGCCTGCACCTGCTACCGTAGGCGGCTCACAAAACTCACTCAAATCGAGGCGCTGGATTACTTCCTCAGCGATCGCCCTCGGCGCTTTTCCCAGCCGCTTCGCCAGCGACATTGCCACATTAGACTGATAATCCCCAAATTTAGGATTACTCGCAGGCACCAAAATAGGATCGGTTCCTTCCAACTCAGACCCAAATGCAGCGACCAACGCCCGCTCAAACTGCTCTCGAATTTTTGGATTGTAGAATTCATAAATCAAAAATTATTGGACTCTTAATTGGCAACGACCATCCTCATACTGATGTCTAGCCAAGAAGAGCGAGTAATTGGCGCACTGCTAGAAATATAGTCCACACCCGTCTCCGCCACCGCCCGGGTCGTCTCCAGCGTAATATTACCTGAAGCCTCAATCCGAATATGTGGACTCCGCTGACGAATCATCTGCACTGCCTGTCTCATCATCTCCAGCGGCATATTATCCAGCATAATGATGTCCGCTTTGTGAATTAGTGCTTCCTCAACCTGCTCCAGCGACTCCGTTTCCACCTCAATCGTCAGCGGATAGGGAATGTGAGGGCGGATTCGAGCGATCGCCTCCCCAATGCCTCCCGCCGCTGCAATGTGGTTGTCCTTAATCATCACCCCATCATCCAACCCCATCCGGTGGTTCACAGCACCCCCCACCTGAGTTGCATACTTTTCCAGCAGTCTAAGTCCTGGCGTAGTTTTGCGCGTATCCACAAACTGAGTCGGCAAATCTACAATCCGCTCCACATACTTATTGGTCAGCGTTGCAATCCCACTCAGCCGCATCACCACATTTAACGCAACCCTCTCCCCCGTTAAGAGTGCATCCATTGAGCCGTTTAATTGAGCAATTGCTTGACCGCGATCGCACCACTGCCCCTCTTCAACAACCGCCGTAAAAGTCACCTGCTCATTGAGTAGACAAAAACCCGTGCAGCAATTGGCAGCCCTGCAATGATCCCCGCCTCTTTCACAATCCACTGAGCCTGTCCAGCAACAGCACCAGATGCAAACAGACTTTGAGTCGTGCGATCGCCCCGCCCAATATCTTCTAGAAGCCAACCTTGTAGCAGTCGATCCAGCACCAAAACAGGCGGCAACACAAAAGCCATCACGATAACGTCCAGTTTCACTAAGTCCAACAATAGCAACTAGCAAGGACTCATCGACAGGATCGCAACTTTTTCAATCCTCTTATGGAATGGGCATCTTGCCCGTCCAAATCCAGCAGCCAATCTCTAATCTAGGAAAAAATAAGACTTCCAAGGCTTTGCAACGAGCGCTCTGTTTGGAACTACCCCTATCCCGCCTCGTTACCAAGCTCCAGCTTGGTAATGACGGACTGGAAGCTCCAGCTTCCTGAACTAGCAAGGAATCACTCTAACTGGGACTGCCCCTACCACGTCAGAAACCTGTGCCGAAATCACAAATTCTGAGGGCGATCGCTCACAACTTCCAGCATCTAAACGACTGAGATTCTTGCATTTCAGTGTTTTGGGGGATTTTGAGGAAACTTTTTGCCAAAAGGTTGACAGTTTTGTTTGCCTGTCGCTATATTGGTTAAGCGGTCGAGAGAGAGCCAAACGGAAACGGAAGGCGCTGGCTTGACCCCGAACCTTGAAAATCTAATAGTTTGAAAGTCAGAATATCACTTATACCTCGTCAAATCAACTAGTCTGCTGAGGAACTTCGGTTTTGAAGTAGGCAACATTAGAAAAACCGGGACATTAAGTTTCGGGAGCCGACGGCTCTCAAATTTGTGAGTTTATCAATTTACAATGGAGAGTTTGATCCTGGCTCAGGATGAACGCTGGCGGTATGCTTAACACATGCAAGTCGAACGGGCTCTTCGGAGCTAGTGGCGG
>JAAUQZ010000086.1 GCA_012033355.1 Leptolyngbyaceae cyanobacterium RM1_406_9
TCTCCGTCAGCTCAAACTCAGCGCTTTTAACAAAACCTGAGCCGATAGCTTGCGTGTCTTATCGATACGAACCCAAACCAGGTCATTTTTATCCGTCTCAAACTTCAGCCAGGCTCCCCGATTAGGAATTAAGCTGGCATTGTAAGTGCGTCGCCCGTTTTTGTCCGTCTCGGCTTTGTAGTAAACTCCTGGGCTGCGAACAATCTGATTGACGATGACTCGCTCTGCACCGTTGATAATAAAAGTTCCCCGGTCGGTCATCAGCGGCAAATCTCCGATGAAGACTTCTTGCTCCTTAATTTCTCCGGTTTCTTTATTGATTAGCCGAGTTGGAACATACATTTGAACGGCATAGGTACTATCTCGCCGTTTTGCCTCATCAACATCATATTTTGGACGTTTGAGCTTGTAATCCTTTCCCAGGAAGTGCAGTTCCAGTTTGCCTGTATAGTCGGTTATGGGTGAGAAACTTTCTAATTCTTCGATCAGTCCTTCTTCTAGAAACCAGCGAAAACTAGCCCGTTGAATCTCAACTAGATCTGGCAGAGCGAAGGCGGGTGCAGTTTGGATTAGGTTATTCATGCGTCTCCTTGAACGGGTCACGCTCAGGGCGAGTCCCAGATATTATAGTATCTACGCGGATATGTCAACAAAAAAGTTCAGACCTCAAAGCAAGAGGACTGAAGCCAGGTCGAAACTAGATAGGTTTGGTCTTAGCTGAAAAGCTTTGGATGAGTTCCAATATCGGAGAGTAGCTTGGGGTAGTTCATTCGTAGCTAGAGGGCACCACGCTTGGCGGAACGGCAAAACTTTGTCTAAAAGGTCATTGGACAGAGACTCCGCTAGCTTATGTGAACCTTCAGGGACAAAACATCTGGGATGTGGATCTAACTGCTAATTCACAACCTTTACTTTTGTCAATGGCTTTCAATGATTGTACACACCTAAACACCATTATGTCGCAAGCATTTCAATTCGTGTTGCCAGTTTTCTGGCAAGGTTGAGTCGAGATTGATACGGTTAGCCGATCGCCAGAGGACGGGGCAGGTCGGGAACATTGACTAGAGTTTGGCTTTCGCTTGCCGTAGGATGAGGCAGTGACAACCTAAACAGACAACAAGCGTTTGCTGTAGTTTGGGTGGCAATTTCCTCCAGTGAAACTTGGCGCAAACGAGCAACTTGCTCAGCTACGTGGCGGACGTAGGCAGGTTGGTTGCGTCGTTCGCCACGCTTTGGCACTGGCGACAAGAAAGGGCAGTCAGTCTCAATTAGGATGCGATCGCTGGAACCATTTGCGCTGAAGCCTGCACCTGAAGGGCATTCTTAAAAGTCACAATGCCGCTGAAGCTGATATAAAACCCCAAATCTAGAAACCACTGGGTTTCTTCGGGGGTGCCACTCCAGCAGTGCATCACGCCTTTGACTGGTCCATGCTGATCCCAGAAAGAGCGCAACAGCTCTGCCATTGCATCGGCAGCATCGCGGCAGTGGACAATAACTGGCAAATCAAGCTGCTGGGCGATCGCCAACTGAGCCATAAAGACGGTCTCTTGCTGCTCGCGATTTTCAGCTTTGTAAAAGTCTAATCCGGTCTCTCCAATTGCCACGACTCTAGAATCGGATTGAGCCAGAGCCAGAATTCGTTCAGCCGAATTAGCCTCCCATTTTTCTACATCCAGCGGATGTAAACCCACTGCAAAAGATAATTCAGGGAACTGATCGGCAATAGATTGAATGCTGGTGAACTCAGTTGGTTCGACGCAGGAATGCACTAGATGCACAACCCCGACCTCCCGCCAATTTTGAGCGATCGCCACCAAGTCAGGCTGAAAACTCTCAAAATTGAGATGAACGTGGGTATCAATTAACTGCATATTTTCCTGCGGCTCGAATCTGCTAAAACCTTCATCCAACTCTAAGGAGCGCTCCTGAAAAGCACTTAAGAAGCTTGAGAAACGGGTGCTTCATGCGCTTTTAGAACTTTTGCAAGGCGAGATTTCTTGCGGGCACCGTTATTTGGATGAAGTACACCCCGCTTGACCGCTTTGTCGATTTTGCTGTACGCCGCAGACATTCGCTGCTGCACTTCCTGCATTGATTCAGGAGTCGGAGCAGCAGCATATTGCTCAACAGCCGTAAGGTAGCGTTTCATCAACGTTTTCACGGCTGACTTGTAAGATTTGTTGCGAAGGCGGTTGCGCTCCGCGATTTTAACTCGCTTGATAGCTGACTTGATATTTGCCACAGTTAATCTTCAGGTTTATTAGTTGGTTGCTTAGGGGAGACTTGGAATACTTACAGTGACTAATCATTCTAGCGAATGATTTGAGAAATTGCCAGACAAGCAAGTCTAGCATCTGTTGCAACAATACATATCATCGGAAAATCCAGGTTAAGCTAGATGCATACGGGTTTAGAATAGCGGCTGTAACCGCTAGAATTTATGAGGCTTAGCAACCCTCAGAACTTGTTGGAGTTGAGCGGGTTATTCCGGGTTTAGCATTTCTAAATTAAAGTGGCAATGCTGCGAATTATTACTCAGCGGTCTGAAGCACGAACCGAATTGCGGCGGATCTGCGATCGCACCCACGATGACCAGGTTGTCCACAAAGAGGCAACTGTTCGGGAAGTGCTTCAATCGGTCAAACGTCAGGGAGATCGTGCCCTGCTGCACTACACGGAAGAGTTTGACCGACAGCTTCTCAAGCCTGAGGAGTTGAGGGTTAGCGGTTCAGAGCTTGATGCAGCCTATCAGCAGGTCTCAAAGGAGTTGCTGAACGCAATTCGATTAGCCTGCCATAACATTGAAGCTTTCCACCGCCAGCGCGTTCCTAAAAGCTGGGTGCAGTTTGGGGATCACGAGGTTGTTTTAGGAAAGCGCTATACCCCCGTAGATCGAGCAGGGCTTTATGTTCCGGGGGGGCGAGCCGCTTACCCCAGCACAGTGTTGATGAACGCCATTCCAGCAAAGGTGGCAAAGGTGCCGCAAGTTGCCATCGTGACACCACCGGGTCCAAGCAAGGCGATTAACGCTGCGGTTTTAGTAGCAGCACAGGAAGCAGGCGTACAGGAAATCTACCGAGTGGGCGGGGCCCAGGCGATCGCCGCTCTTGCCTACGGCACCGAAACGATTCCCAAAGTAGATGTCATCACGGGTCCGGGCAATATTTATGTCACCCTGGCGAAAAAGCTGGTTTACGGCACGGTTGGGATTGACTCTCTAGCTGGACCATCAGAGGTGCTAATCATTGCAGACAGCACGGCTAATCCTGCTCATGTTGCGGCAGATCTGCTGGCACAAGCAGAGCATGACCCATTAGCCGCCGCAATTTTGCTTACCCCAGACTCAGGACTGGCGCGGCAGGTAGTGGCAGAGGTTGAGAAGCAACTGATTAACCATCCCCGCAGTTTGTTGACGGAGAAGGCGATCGCCCACTATGGACTTGTGGTAATTGTCGATTCGCTTTCCACAGCGGCGGAACTATCTAATGAGTTTGCGCCAGAACATTTGGAGCTAGAGGTTGCTGACCCCTGGAGTTTAATTGAAGAAATTCGTCATGCGGGAGCGATTTTCCTGGGTTGTTCTACCCCTGAAGCGGTTGGAGACTACCTGGCAGGTCCAAACCATACCTTACCTACGTCTGGCTCAGCCCGCTATGCCTCTGCGCTTGGGGTAGGAACCTTTATGAAATCTTCTAGTTTGATTCAGTATTCTCCCGCCGCACTTCAGCAGGTTGCGGGGGCGATTGACGTTCTAGCTCAGGCTGAAGGTTTGCCCTCTCACGCTGATTCGGTCAGGCTAAGAATGCAGGATATGCGAGACGAGGAGCTACCGTAGAAGCTTAAGCCTGGACTGACTTGCTGCTCAAAAACCGCTGGAGTCGAAGCAGGCTTACCGTCTGTCCGAGACCCAGCGGCAAAATTGAGACTCCTGCCAAGCAAGACTGAATCCAGCCCTCACCCCAGTACCATTCGTGGTATCCGTCAATGCCCTGGCTCAGCAACAGGCGTAAACCATTTGGCTCAGATAATTCGACCTGATGCCGAATGGCTACAGGTCCGAGCCAGCTTGTGTAGATAGCACCTGAAACTAGCTGATCGGGAAGCCCCGCTGAGAAGGTCTGTGGAGCGAGCCACTGCTGAAACTCAGCCGGACGAAGAAGGCTATGGCGAATCTCTGTTTCTGAAGCCTTGACTTCAATGCGGAGATTACTTTGTTGAAAGATTCCTAGCATATCAACCGAAGAAAGCAGTCTCCTCCAGTATGACACTTGGGGCTAGAGGATCTGCGAGAGGAATTTCTGCGTCCGCTCTTCTTTAGGATTTTGGAAAAACTCTTCGGGCGTAGCTTCTTCTACCAGCACACCGCTGTCCATTAGCACGACGCGATCGGCGACTTCTCGCGCAAAACCAACTTCGTGAGTCACGCATACCATCGTCATCCCAGAATTAGCCAGGGTTCGCATTACGTCCAGCACTTCCCGCACCATCTCAGGGTCAAGAGCGGAGGTGGGTTCGTCAAACAGCATAATTTTGGGCTGCATAGCCAGGGCACGAGCGATCGCCACCCGCTGTTGTTGTCCTCCAGAAAGCTGCCCTGGAAACTTGTGCGCTTGCTCCAGAATGCCCACTCGCTCTAGCAATTGCAGTGCGACTTCTTCTGCCTTTGCTTTGGGCCAGCGACGCACCCAAATGGGCGAGAGTGTGACATTTTTCAAAACTGTTAAATGAGGAAACAGGTTGAACTGTTGGAACACCATTCCTACTTCGCGACGGATAGTCTCAATGTTCTTCAAGTCATGGGAAAGCTTAATGCCATCAATTTCAATGCTTCCTTTTTGGTAGGACTCTAGCGCATTAAAAGTGCGAATAAAGGTAGATTTACCGGAGCCCGAAGGTCCCATTACGACAACCACTTCGCCCTTGTTAACGGTCAAGCTGACCCCGCGCAAAACGTGAAAGTTGTTGTCGTACCACTTTTCAACGTCTCTCGCGATGATGACTTTTTCCGAACTAACTTCGGGCTGAATGGTATCAGTTTGAGCTTGGGTCATTTTATTTATTTCCTCTGAGGCAATAGGAGTGCGTCCTGTTAAAGGATTTTTGAAATCGTTGATGTTACTAGATTCTATCGTTTGAGCAGCGAACTGTTCTACTTGCTTTACACGTCAACATACCGCTGCTAGAAGTCTTTAAACTGTTAGCAATTACACTTAACGCTGTCCAGTTCCCAGTTGTCTTTCAAGACGACGACTGGCTAGCGCCATTGCATAGCAACAGCAGAAATAGATCACCGTGTCAAAGGCGTAGACTTCCTGGTAGCGCCCCAGAAAATTAGGGTTGGACAAAATAGATTGAGAAATTCCTAACAGTTCGGCAAAACCGACGATGGCGAGCAAGGAAGTGTCTTTAAATAAACTGATGAACTGACCCACAATGGTTGGAATAACGGCTTTAAGTGCCTGCGGTAGGATAATTAGAACTGTCACCAGAGGAGCGCTAAGCCCCAGGGCTTTTGCGGCTTCAGATTGCCCTCTGGGAATGGACTGCAAACCACCCCGCACGTTTTCGGCGAGATAGGCCGCGCTGAAGAGCGTTAGACCTGCGATCGCCCGTACCACCCGATCAATTCGCACATTCGGTGGCAAGACTAGCGGTACTAGCAGCGATGACATAAACAGAATCGTGATTAGCGGCAATCCTCGAATGATTTCGATGAAGCCAATCGACATCCAGCGGACAACGGGTAAATTGCTCTGTCGTCCCAGCGCTAGCAAAACTCCTAGTGGGAAGGAGAGAACAATACTGACAATCGCGGTGAGTAGCGTTAGCAACAGCCCGCTCAGGTCATCGAGCCTGACTTCTTGAAGAAACAAGCCTCCGCGAATCAGTCCAAAGACAACAAAGAAAATTCCTAACCAGATCAACGGCAGCCAGGAAACCAGGGTTGGAAATCGTTGTCCAATGCGTTGTCCAGCAAAGGCGGCGGCAACGCTCACCCCCAGTATTGCTAGAAGCAAGAGACTGGTGTTGAGGCTCACCGGAACTGCCAGTGCCACACAAATAGCCGCAATAACGCCTAAAACAACCAGCCCAGTTTGGTTGAATAGCCAGGTTGAGCGAGCTAAAATTCCCCAGGTTAGTCCGGCTGAGAGAGCAATGATGCCCAGTACCGTCCAGGGTCGCCACATCAGTTGAGCAGGATAGCGTCCCACAAAAAACAGTCTCAGGTTGGCTGAGATGACTTGCCATTGCGCTTGAGTGAAGATCCAGTTGAGCAACCCGTAGGCTAACCAGGCGATCGCCCCCAGGCAAACAACCGTCAGAATGGTGTTAGACCAGTCGCTAAACAGATTTCTCTTAGCCCATGCTACGGGGCTAATCTGAGCAGTCGGAGGAGCCGAAAGCGCTGATGGCTCTGGGTTTGTCGTGGTCATGAGAGTCAAAGGTAGAAGAACACGGGCAGCAACTTAACGTTCTTTAAGCTGAACAGAGCGGTTAAAGGTATTCATTCCTAACGAAATGATCAGGTTGATAGCCAGGTAAGTTGCCATGAGGATCAGGATCATTTCGATGGTGCGTCCAGTCTGGTTAGAAGTTGTAAAGGATGTGGCATACACGTCGGCATATCCTACCGCGATCGCCAAACTAGAATTTTTTGCCAGGTTCAAATACTCACTGGTCAGCGGTGGAATCATCACCCGCAACGCTTGGGGAAAAATCACCAGTCGCATGGCCAATCCCGGCTGCAACCCCAACGCTCTGGCCGCTTCCCACTGACCTTTGGTGACGGATTGAATTCCCGCTCGAACGACCTCGGCGATAAAGGCAGCCGTGTAAAAGACCAGTCCAAATAACACCGCTCCAAATTCTGGTGAGAGGTTTAACCCGCCCGTAATCGCGTTATCAGAGAGGTTAGGTCGCTCCCATTGAAGCCCAAAGACCAGAGCCAGCAGAGCCAAAACGCCGATGACAATCAAGATCAGTTGGAGCGATCGCCCCGACTCTCCTCGTTGCACCATTACCATGACGCGCCGCCGCCAAACAATCAAAGCTAACACTGCACTGACCAGCAAAAACGCAACCGATAGCCAGGTTTGCAGCGTTCCTGACGGCCAGGGCATATCTACCCCGCGCTGAGTCAGAAAAATTGGCCCTGGAAGACGAGGTGGATTTTGGAGATCGCCAGGAAGATTGAGGAAAACTGCAAAATACCAGCAAAATAATTGAAGCAACAGAGGAGTGTTGCGGAAAAGCTCCACATAGGTGCCAGCAATCTGCCTGAGCAACCAGTTATCTGAAAGGCGAGCGATTCCCACGGTGATTCCAACCACCGTTGCCAGAATAATCCCCAGAATCATGACGCGCAATGAATTGACGAGTCCGACTAAAATAGCCCGACCATAGGAATCGCTGGGGGTATAGGGAATCGGCGTATCGCCAATACCAAATGAGGCAGCCCGTCCCAAAAAGTCAAACCCAAATGTAATACCTAGAGCCTGAAAGTTACGAGCGATGTTGCTCCCCAGGATCAACATGACTGTGACAAACACAATCACTGCTATCACCTGACCCACAACTTTAAGAACGCGATCGTCACGCCAAAGTGGAATCTTTTCTTCATCCATTGATCTATATTGACTGATTGATCGAGAATATTGGGAAGGGGCTGGAAGTCGGGAAACACTCCGACTTCCAGCCCGATCGACCTGTAAGGATTGACTCACCATGTGGAGAACACACCACAAAAAATCTGTGGCTTAGGCAATTGAAAATTGCTGTAACGCTAGCTCTTGTCTACTGGTTTAGCTTTAGCGGAAAGGAGGTGAGTAGAGCAAGCCACCATTTGTCCAGAGTTCGTTAGGACCGCGCTCTAGCCCAAACGGTTCACCAATATTGCGCTCATAAATCTCGCCATAGTTACCCACTGCTCTCACTGCACGAGCTGCGAAGTCGTTGGGCAAACCCATGTCTGATCCTAAACTTCCTTCCAACCCCAAGAAAGTCCGAACGCTTGGATCTTCACTATTCTCAAATTCGCCGATGTTTTCAGCGGTAATGCCAAACTCTTCAGCCTGGATCAAAGCGTAGGTAATCCATTTCACTGCATCAGACCACTGCGTATCACCATTAGCAACGGCTGGGCCAAGTGGCTCTTTGGACATCACCACGTCTAGGACTACGTGATCGTCGGGAGTCGGTAGAGTTTCACGACGAGCCGTAAGCTGAGAGCGGTCGGAGGTTACACCCTGGCAGCGTCCTTGGGCATAGGCTGCATAAACAGCGTCTTCATCATCGAATACGATTGGAGTGAACTCAGCACCAATTTTTCGCATCTGGTCGGTTAGGTTCAACTCGGTTGTAGTGCCCGACTGAACACAGATAGACTGACCTGCTAGCCCTTCTAAGGCTGTAATGCCGCTAGCGGTGGATACCATCATGCCCTGACCATCGTAGAAGGTGGTAGGTGAAAATTCCATGCCAACAGAGGTGTCGCGGCTAATGGTCCAGGTCGTGTTGCGAATTAGCACATCTACTTCGCCCGACTGAACGGCAGTAAAGCGTTCTTGGGCGCTGAGGTTACGATATTCAACCGCTTCGGGGTCATCAAACATGGCAGCGGCGATCGCCTTGCACAGGTCAACGTCCATTCCCGAATATTCGCCCGTCTCATTGACGAAACTAAACCCAGGTAGCTGACCGTTTACGCCACAAACCAGAGAGCCTCGACCCAAAACAGTAGCCAGACGACCGCTAGATTCTTCGCCCTCCCCGGTTCCTGCCGTATCGGATGAAGAACTACAAGCCGCTATTGGTGCTACGGCGAGCATCATTGCCAATAGCAGAGAACCCCACTTACTCATATAAATCTCACTCACTATGTCAACAAACAGAGATTAGTATTGGCACAATAGCAGATTGTCTGGAGTAGCTGCCCAAACGCTTAACAGGACTCAACCTGGACAACAGACACAGGAGCAACGAGCCTTCGGCTTCGCCTCTGTCACACAAGATGAGAGCCTGAAAAAATAGAACAATCTGGACTCCAGTTGCTGCACTGAACTGTACTACCATCCAATGCTTTTGGCTTTCTGTTTGTATCCAATTGCACAATTCTCAACTCATCAAAGAACGCTAAATTGCGTAGAAGAGCTTGAGTAGAGTGAATTGATTACAGGAGTGAAACCTTAGAGATCTTAAAAGATTTTGGATTTAGGTTAGCGACCTTGAGCCAAATCTCGAATCAGCGGCAGTCTGGACTGAATGTAAGCACTGAGTGCATCAAGCTCGTGATGGTCAAGCGATCGCTCAGAGCGAACTTGACGCAACAACCACTGCACTAGGCTAGAGTCATCCAAACTTAAGAGAATGTTGGTTTGAGTCGTCTCGACCAAAGCCCAGAGTTGCCTCAACATCAAAGGAGTCATAGCGACCTCTCGTTCTTAAGCTTTCCTTTATTTTTCCCAAGATACTCGGATCTTGAGGAGAGTAGGATTCAGATTACACAAGACGAAACAAGAGTTACAAAACGCTTTACAAACTGATCGATAACTTGACTCAGAGCGCTCAAGTTAAGAAAAGCAGCATCTTTAGCTTAAGGGAAGCTGCACTTTGCGATTTCACCAACCTCTCCTATTCCTATTCAGGTGCAGCAAACCACACTTGCACAGGAGAGGTTGAGAAATATTAAGGATTGCGGATTTATTAATGTGTAATTCTCCTGTGTAGGGGCATGGCAATGCCACGTCCCTACACAGATTTTGGTTTTACAGGTTATTTGATCCGCGATCCTAAGAGAGCAGTTTAGAAGGCAAACTGTGCTCGCAAGTTCCCCACAAAGATCGTTGGATTTTCGCTAAAGTTGTTGGCATTGCCAATTACATAAAACGCAGGAACCAGCGAGATATTGTCGGTTAGCGGGTAGTAGTATGTCGCTTCAAATTCATATTGTACTCCGCCATCACCACCGCCCGACACTAGAAACTCATGACCATCCAGTACGGAGAAAGGAATCATGTACGAAAGCGTTGCCAGTGCGCCCTCTTTCCCTAAGTCAGGGAAAGCCAGCCCCGCCTGAAATGCCTGAGCGTCTACATCTCCTGGCTCAATGTGCGTGATGCCGTAGGTATATCGGCTAAAGATTCCGATACCAGGCGTAATCAACCAATCAAAGTTGATATTAAACGTATCGGCAGTCGCATCGTTCAAGCCGCCGCCCGCTCCATCGTCTAAAAGCCCATAGATGGGTTCTCCAGGCGCTCCACCCACTTGTCCAAATACGGCATTGAGGTTAGAGCGGTTGTACAGCAACCGAACATTGAAGGTACTGCTGGGCGAGTAAGTAACTTCGGCGGTCAGGGTGTTTGTCCCACCAAATAAACCTTCATCTGGATTAGAGGAAGTTCTAAACAAGTTACTGGGGAGAAATTCGTTATTTTCACCCAAGTACCCTACCCCCAGGCGAAACTGGTCGCTAAGTTGCCATAGCGCCACTGCACCTGAGCCGCGATCAATCGTGTTGAGCAGCGTGCTGCCGATGGAATTAAAGCTGCTGGTGCCGTTTAGAAAGAAGGTGAAGCTGTTGGCATCAAAGTAGCGATACCAGTTAACTCTAGGGCCAACTATGACTTGCACATCGTCACCGACTGGAAATTCATAAAATAGCTCCCGGATGATTACGGTGACATCGCCGATGTCTACTCCAGCCGTCTGGTCGGTAAAGGGCACCCCAAAAGTGTTGTAAAGACCTGCCGAAGCAAAAACATTCGCGGGTGAGTCTCCATTGCCCACCGCTAGCTGCGTCACCAGATTGTCTCGTCCTGTAAAAGAAGTATTGAGTGTTAGCCAGGCCAGATTGCTGAAGGTGATTTCTGGGTCGTCGGTGACTTCTGCGGTCAGGGGTATACCTGTAACCGGATCTCGTCCTGCGGGTCTGATGACGGGGGGAGCAGTGATGTCAGACGTTTCTACTTGAATGTCTCCGTCTGCAAAAGCTCCTGTGAGGTTGAACCAAACCAAACCACTGAGGGTCGTTGTGGTTGAGAACTGGTTTGCTTCGAGTTCGGCAGTTTGGGCTTCCAGGGCATCCACTCGACCGCGCAGACTGGCAAGCTCTGCGGCAAATTCTTCCTGGAGCCGCTCAATGGTTGCTAAGTCTTCACGGGTTGCTGCGTCTTCTAAACCTGTGGCGATTAACTCGTTTACTCGGTCGAGACAGGCATTTAGCCCCGCTGCAAATTCGTAGCGAGTCAGGGCCCGATCGCCCCGATAGGTGCCATCGGGGTATCCAGCAATACAGCCATAGCGTTCTACCAGGGATTGTACGGCTTGAAAGGCCCAGTCGGTTGGTTGAACGTCAGATAGTTGGGAGACTGAGGTGAGTTGAGACATTGCTCCTTGAGCAGCATCTGCCGAAGCGGTTTGTGGGATCGAGGAAGATGGCTCCGCTTCGGCTAGAGGAGAAGTGCGATCGCCATTCTCTACAATTTCCGCAATAAATTCTGCTGACGTTAATTGTGTCGCAAGAGGTTCAATCGTAGATGCTGCTTGCGGCTTAGATTTTTGGGGAATCGAGCGAGCTTCAGTTTCGCGGCGATCGCCTCCCCTACCCCAACCCAATAAAAAGCTAAAGCTGCCACATTCAGCAGCAGCATTTGCCAAAGGTACTTATGCATCTAATCCTCACACCAAAATTTATGGAATTTGAGGATGAACTTAGCAAAGGCACTCAGGGGGAATATGTAATCTTAGCTACAAGAGAACGTCCAAAATTAGAAATGTCACAAACGCAGCATTTGATTCAGGCATCATTTGTCCGGGGCATTATTAAAAGCTGTCTGGGTCTTGCCCCGCAGAAGGAACAAGTTTAGCTTTAGGTTTTTGATCTAACTGAACTGCCTGCTGTAACGCAGCTTTTTCCCTGGCTCTTTGAATATAGGGCTGTAGCTGCGTGACAGTCCAACCGCTGAGAATACTCAGACCGTCCAGGCTCATACCCTTCAACAGCATTTCCACGCACCAGGTTTGCCGTGCCTGCTCAATTTGTAACGATTGTCCGGATGGCGTAGTCAAATCTTCTACCCAAATCTGCCAGCGCAGCCGAAGCTCTACTTCTGAAATTGGGCTTCCTGCTTCATTCAGAAACAGCGCAGACTGAGTGTCTTTGCGGGTTTTGAGCCATTGTGTCAGGGGATTACGAGTTGCCGAGCCATAGCGCTGCCCCATGATCCACTGATTCAGGGGAACTTGACGAAACGTTCCTTGATTGACTTGAAGCAGATGTTGATGGATGTCTTGAACGTAGTGCGATCGCCGCAGCCCAGCAACCTCTGAAGGACTCAAACCTGCCCCAAACAGAACATATGCCAGAGCATAGTCTTGAGCATCTAGCTTTTTTGTTCGCTGTAGGATCGTGTGAACCAGGCTAGCAGGCAGGTCAGCTACACTTGGTTTTGGACTCGCCAAAACAGGCTGAACGTCATGGGTATCATCTGGTCTATCGAGCGTTGAGCGGTCGAGCGTTGAGCGGTCGAGCGTTGAGCGATCGCCAGGTTGTCCTGAAGCCAGCACACTACCTTGAAGCAATAGCCTTACCAGATCCGTGATGAAGTCGTGGCGATCGCCCCAAAGCTGGTGAAATTCGCTAGTTAATTCCAGCATGGCATATCCCAACAGCGCCAGGTTGAGAAATCCAGCCAGCTTTTCTGTGGAGAAGTAATCTAGCGACTGCTCCTGAAGCACCGTTGCCAGATATTGCGCCGTGTAGTGATTGACCTGACTTAGCCCTTGCCCTAGTGCCTGTCGATTTTCCAGAGAATATTTGCCCGCTTCGCCAATTAGCGATCGCACAAGTTCTGGCATCTGATCTAGCTTCTGCAAACATTTTTCACCATAGGTACTAAGCGCCTGAGCCACGTCATCTGCATCATTTGCCGTTTGCCCCAGAGATTCTCCCAAGCGAGTAAAAATTCGCGTATCTTCAATTACCGCTAAAAGCAAGCCATGCTTGTTGCCAAACTGCCGAAACAGCGTCACTTCATTCACATCTGCTAGCTCAGCAATCTGTCGAGTAGTCGTCTCAGTGATGCCTTGAGCCGCAAATAACTGAAGCGCCGCCTGAATCAAACGCTGTCGAGTTGAACTAGGTTGATGACTCATGGAAAGATGCAAGTAGTACTTGCATTTACACGGGAACATTGCTACGCTGAGAATGTAAGCAACACTTGCACTCCTCTTTTACTGTAACGGTATTCCTACCGCATGAAGCCAAACCAACAAAAGGAAAATTTAACTTCCTCCAGTGGCTTCCCTGGGTAGGCTGATTGATGCAAGACACTCTGTAAGGAAGATTCATGACTTCTAATTCTATTCAAGCTGCCCCCAACGGCGGCGAGTCCCTGGTGCTAAATTGGGTAAACGTCATCTTTTTTGGCACAATCCATCTTCTAGCCCTGCTGGCTCCCTGGTTTTTCTCCTGGTCGGCTCTGGGTATAGCTATCTTTTTACATTGGTTGCTTGGCAGCATTGGTATTTGCCTGGGCTATCATCGCCTCCTGACACACCGCAGCTTTCAGGTGTCTAAACCGCTGGAATACGTCATCGCGACCATTGGTGCATTGGCACTCCAGGGAGGTCCTATTTTCTGGGTTTCTGGACACCGCCAACATCACCTCTACACCGAAGATGAAAACAAAGACCCCTACGCTGCCAGTCGCGGGTTTTGGTGGAGCCATATGCTCTGGTTGCTTTACCCCCGTGCCCAGTTCTTTAAGCGGGAAACCTATCAGAAGTACGCGCCTGATCTAGCTCGTGACCCTTACTATCGCTGGCTCGATCGCAACTTCTTGCTGCTGCAAATTCCCCTCGGATTGCTGCTTTTCGTTTTAGGCGGTTGGTCTTTTGTAATCTACGGCTCAATTTTAAGGGCAGTGCTACTCTGGCATAGCACTTGGCTGATTAACTCTGCCACTCACATGACTGGCTACCGCTCCTTTGAAGTAGAAGACGGGTCTCGGAATCTTTGGTGGGCAGCTCTTTTAACCTATGGAGAGGGCTGGCACAACAATCATCATGCTCATCCTAATGTGGCAAAAGCAGGCTGGAAATGGTGGGAATTGGACATTACCTGGTGGGCAATCCAGGCGCTAAGCACGGCAGGTTTAGCGAAGAAAGTAGTCATGCCACCTCAAACACCAGTCTCCATCAACCAATAACTTAGGGGCTTGCAAGAAAATAGAATCCGGGTCACTTTACAGGTCAGGGAAGAGAACTGTTTGTGTGTAGCGATAATCATTCAAGTTAGGTTCTGTCCGCGGAGCGTCTGCTATGTGAACAAGGGGCTTAAGCCCCTTGTCTTAGCCTTTTTTTTGACTACGGCGATAAGTAAAAATCGCTATCAACTGCGATCGCCTGGTCTTAATCTCTAATGCTGCCATCGGGCATGATTGCCCCTTTAAAGTTAGCTCCTTCCAGGTTGGCGTTGTCCAAATTTGTCCCGCTCAGATCGGCATTGGTGAGGTTGGCTCCGCTGAGGTTGGCGTTGCTGAGATTGGCATTTCGCAGGAAGGCATTGCTAAGATCTGCGCCGCTGAGGTCGGCTCCGCTTAAGTTAGCGGTTGATAAGCCTGCCCCACTGAGATTTGCGTCGTTTAGCTTGGTGTTGCTGAGGTCAGCGCTGTCAAGTAAGGCACCACTGAGGTTTGCCTGAGTCAAGTCTGCACCGGATAGGACGGCTGTATTCAGCACCGCTTTAGTTAAATCTGCCTGAGTTAAGTCAGCTTGGCTTAGCTCGGCTCCTTGCAGGTCACATTCGGGGCACTGCTTGCTTTCGAGTAGCTGTTGTTCAGGTTTAGCCTGAGTGCAGCCCAAAGCAACCAGGGAGAGCGCGATCGCCCCCTTCAAAACAAGGATTCTTAAAACAGAGATTTTAGATTTCATGGATTTAAATCAACCATTTAACGATGAAAATTTTGATTGCCCTTATTTCTACCCATTTGCCGACTCAACACGATCACAGGCAACACCCCCACCAGGATGATAGCCAGCGCAGGAGCAGAAGCCTCTGCCAGTCTTTCATCTGCGGCTAGCCGATAAACCTGCACCGCCAGCGTGTCAAAGTTAAACGGACGGACAATTAGCGTCGCTGGAAGCTCTTTCATCACATCGACAAACACCAGAATGGCAGCGGTGAGCAATCCGCTACCCAGAAGCGGCGCATGAACGCGCAGCAGCGTGCTGGTGGGGCTATGTCCTAGCGATCGCGCTGCATTGTCCAAATTCGGTTTGATTCTGCCCAGACTCGCCTCAATCGTGCCGAGTGAAATTGCTAGAAAGCGCACTAAATAGGCAAAGACCAGCGCGACGATGGTACCGCTCAGCAGTAGCCCGGTAGAAATGTTGAAGGTCGATCGCATCCACGCATCCAGGGCATTGTCTAGTCGTCCAATTGGCACCAACACGCCAACGGCAATCACCGAGCCAGGAATGGCATAGCCCATTGCAGCAATTTGAGCCGCCAATGACGTAGCGGGATTGGGACGCAGCCGCACCCCGTAGGCCACAATCAGAGCGATCGCCACCCCTAAAATTGCCGTCAACCCTGCCAGCGTGAAGCTGTTGCTAGCAAACTGCCAGAAGCGATCGGTAATCGTCACATCTGTATTCTTGATAGTCATATGCAACAAGAGTGCGGTGGGAATGATGAAGCCCAGACCCAGTGGAATGAGACAGACAATTTGGGCGATCGCCGCTCGAATTCCCCGCAAGGCATAGCGGTTTGGCGGCTGCCTGACCCTGCCGTGGTAGTAGCGCACCTGACGGCGAGACCAGCGCTCTAGCAGAATTAGTCCCAGAATGAACAGCATTAGACAAGCCGCAAGCTGAGAAGCGGCCTGACGCTCACCCATGCCAAACCAGGTACGATAAATGCCTGTGGTGAAGGTATCTACTGCAAAAAACTGCACCGTGCCAAAGTCGCTCAGGGTTTCCATTAGTGCCAAAGCAACTCCTGCGGCGATCGCCGGACGCGCCAACGGCAAAGCCACTTTCCAAAAACTGCGCCAGGGATTGCACCCCAAACTGCGACTGGCTTCCAATGTGCAAACCGACTGCTCTAGAAAAGCCGTCCGCGCCAATAGGTAAACGTAGGGATACAGCACTAAGGTCAGCATGGCGATCGCTCCCCAAATTGAGCGAATGTCTGGAAACCAGTAGTCCTGTACCGTTTGCCAACCAAACAGGCTTCTGAGCGATCGCTGCACGGGCCCGTAAAATTCCAGCAGCTCTGTGTAGGTATACGCCAGAATGTAAGCTGGAGCCGCCAAAGGCAACAATAGCGCCCACTCCAGCCAGCGGCTACCCGCAAAACGGCACATGGTCACGAGCCAGGCCGTTCCCACGCCGATTAGCAAAACGCCACTGCCCACACCCAGCATCAGCCAGATTGAGTTGATCACATAGCGGGGCAAAACCGTCGAAGCCAGGTGGTTCCAAACTTCCGCAGCGGGCGTAAAAATACTGCCTACCACAAATAGGACTGGGATCGAAATCAGGCAGGCGATCGCCCAAACGATCAGCGTCCAGCCACTCAGCGGCAGCCGCAACGCAACAGCCCGACGTGCAGCCCGTCTAGACAATAAAGACACTCCACCCCTCCAGCGATCGCCCTTGATGAGAATTTCTAGCAAATCTTACTTTACTACGGAGCCGGAGTTGTGAATGATGGGAAAGGTGAACAATTCCAACTGCGTCTCTATGCTGCCTTCCGCCATCCTGCATCTCAAAAACGTCACAAAACAGTTTCCCAGAGCGGCTGTGCCTGCGGTCAAAGACGTAACGCTGACTCTCCAGGAGGGAGACGTGTTAGGGATGCTAGGGCCTTCTGGCTGCGGCAAAACAACTCTACTGCGGATGATTGCAGGATTTGAACAGCCTCAGGCGGGGCAGATTGAGCTAGCAGGACGACTCGTAGCGGGAAGCGGCACCTGGGTTGCGCCCGAAAACCGCTCCATCGGCATGGTTTTTCAAGACTTTGCCCTATTTCCTCACTTAAACGTTGCCGAAAATGTCGCCTTTGGGCTGAAGCAGCGAGACAGCAAGAAACTGTGGCAAGAGCGAATGATCGAGGCGATCGCCCTGGTCGGCTTGCAGGGCATGGAAAACCGCTATCCTCACGAACTTTCAGGCGGACAACAGCAGCGAGTCGCCCTGGCCCGGGCCCTGGCTCCTCGTCCGACCCTGGTGCTGCTCGACGAACCGCTGAGCAATCTAGACGTGCAGGTGCGGCTCTATTTGCGCCAGGAAGTGCGGGATATTCTCAAGAAAACAGGCACCTCTGCCATCTTCGTCACCCACGACCAGGAAGAAGCCCTCTCTATCTCAGATCAGGTCGCTGTAATGCGACAGGGACACCTGGAACAACTCGGTACCCCCGAAGCCGTCTATCGGGAACCTGTCTCGCGCTTTGTCGCAGAATTCGTAACGCAGGCAAACTTTGTGCCTGCTCAGTATCACGCTCAGAGGTGGCAAACCGAAATTGGTGAATTTGACGCAGAAAAGGTAATTTGCACTTGCAGGTGCGATCGCCCCTCAGAGCCAGACAACACAACTGGCGACTTGATGATTCGGCAGGAAGACCTGATCCTGCATCCCGACGTGGAGGGGACTGTGACAGTGGGCGATCGCCAATTTCTAGGGCGGGAATACAGCTACCGTCTTTACACCCCCTCTGGGCAAATTCTCCACGCCCGCGCTTCTGCATCAACCCTGCTGTCTGTGGGGCAAACTGTAAGGCTGGCGATCGCTAACTCAGCCCTAAAATTCTTTCCCTCATGATTGACCACGATCGGCTGTTTATAGCCGAAGAACAAGCTTTCCAGGCGGAGATTGATAAACTGGGGCCAGCAGAGCAGGAGCAAGTCATGGAAATCGTTACAAGCTGGATGGGAGAAGGCATTCAGCAGGGCATTCAGCAGGGCGAAATCTCTATTATTTTGCGCCAGCTTCATCGCCGTTTAGGTCAGCTTGATCCACAGTTGGAGGTGCAGGTTCGCAACTTGTCTATTCAGCAGGTAGAAGAGTTAGGGGAAGCACTGCTTGATTTTTCCACTGAGACTGATTTAGTCAATTGGCTGAACCCGGCGAGATAAGTTTCCAATCAATTCCTATTTTGTTAAAGCTACGGATGTCGGATCTGGACTTATCCTTGCCTGTCTCTCAGCCGCCAGTTTAGGTTGCAGATAGAGGTTTTCTAGCAATACGGCGGCACCAGCAACCCAGGGAGGCACAATAATTGCGCCAATAATTCCTAGAACCTGAGTGCCACCCAGTACTGCCAGAAGTTGGTAAAGCGGATGAACGCCAACCGAACTGCCGACAAGCAGCGGATCTAGGACATAGGTTTCGACGTTTTGAATCACGACAAACAGCAGTAACACCCAGAGCAGCGTCCATCCGCCTTGAGAAAGTGCCACGACTAACGCGGGGACAGCGCCTAGAATCGGGCCGAGGAAGGGAATCAGGTTTGTAACTCCAGCGATCGCCCCCAAGCCCAACGCAAAATCAGACAGTCCCAAAAAGCTCAAACTGGTCGTAATCACGACTCCCAAAATTGCTGAAACCAGGACTCTCCCTCGAATGTAGCTTCCAATTCGGTAAGAGATGGGCGCAACCTGAGCCGCCAGTCTTTCATCCCAGGGCTTTGGCAAGAGGCGAATCAGACTGTTGATTAAAGTACGGCTATCAGAAAGCATATAGCCTGAAATAAACACGGACAGCACCAGGCTAAAAGCTCCGCCCACAATGCCTGTGGTCAAACTGTAAGAGCGAATGAGGAGTTGCTGACTCGACCGAATGATCCAGGCAGTAATGCCCTGAAAATTAAGAAATTGCTCAATCTGGTTCACCAGTTCCGGTCGGGTGTTGTTGAGCGTAAGCAGCCAATCTTCTACGACAACCAGCAGATTTCTGACGTAGACAGGCAACTGGCGAATTAGCTGCTCAATCTGAGTAAAGACGGTCGGGCCGATTAGCAAACTAACTCCGGTGAGTCCACCAATCAAGGCCAGATAGACCAGAACCACCGTAAGCCAGCGGGGGATTCGCCAGCGTTCTGCCCAATCCACAATGGGGGCGATCGCCGCTGCCAGTACAATCGAAATCATCAGCAGCACAATCAGGCTTCGCAGTTGCCACAGCACGATCAGCAGCGGGATGGTTCCCACGATGAGCAACACACTCGACAGGGAGATAGAGATACGCTGCTCAGGCACAACTTTCAATCAAACTGCCTCAGTAGAACGACATAGCAATTCTATAGCGCTCTGCGCTTGGATAACTAACGGTTGTTTTGTGAGATCCACGCGGAGCGCGGCTCTCACAAAACAACCTGTACTACACGCAATTGAGAATTGCTATATTTGATTTCTGAAAAAACGATTCGTGAACGTACCCGCTCGGAGGTCGGGCACGTTCACGAATTACTTGGGAGATTTCCAGAAAACAAAATACCTGTAAGGGCGTTCGCGAAACGCCCCTCACCGAAAACCGATTGGTAGAATTCTTTCTGAGAAATCTCCTTAAGGGACTTGCATAAAAATAAAGTCCCAATTCT
>JAAUQZ010000383.1 GCA_012033355.1 Leptolyngbyaceae cyanobacterium RM1_406_9
CGCCAGGGGTCTCGATTCGTGCTGATGAGGGAATGCCGTTTTACATCGGAGCCAATGTCAACATTCAGGATGGGGCAGTCGTTCACGGGTTAGAGCAGGGGCGTGTCACTGGCGATGATGGCGACTCCTACTCGGTGTGGATTAGTGACAATGCCTCAATCACTCATATGGCGTTGATTCACGGTCCTGCCTATGTGGGCAAGGGGTGTTTTATTGGATTCCGGTCCACTGTGTTTAATGCCCGTGTCGGGAATGGCTGTATTGTCATGTCCCATGCGTTAATTGAGAATGTAGAGATTCCATCGGGCAGGTATGTGGCATCTGGCTCGGTGATTATCCATCAGCAACAAGCCGATCGCTTACCCAATGTCCAGGAAGCCGATTCAACCTTTGCCCGTCATGTCGTCAGCATCAATCAAAAACTGCGTCAGGGCTATCTCTGCGCTGACGATCAGGTCTGCATCGCTACCATTCGCAATGAACCCAACGGACACCCAACTGTTCAGCCTGCTTCTCGCAATGGACATCGCCCATCGTCACCTCTAGAGGCTCAAGCGATCGCCTGGATTCGAGAGGTGTTAAGCCAAAAGTTTTATATTGGCGTGGAACAGGCGGATAAGCGACGGTTTCGGGCAAATTCCTGGTCAGATTGTGGCGTGATTAGAGCAATGCAGGAAGAGGAGCGATCGCCGCAGTAGCACAACTCCTATAACGCTATCCACATCAATATGTGCGTCTGTTTAGCATCAATCCTGGAACTCGGCAGCGAGGTAGTGTTTTGGTGATTCAACAGCCCTTGGAGAAGTGAAGCAGTAAAGCGGTAAAGCGGTAAAGGAGAGAAGGAGGAATAATCAATTACCTGATTCCTCCATTACCTTGCTGGAAGTGAAACTGAATTAAAGAAACAACTTCTGGCTCCCGTATGGCAGGCAACATTACCCACCTGCTCAATTTTTAAGAGAAGCGTATCGGCATCACAGTCATAATAAAATGCTTTGACTTTTTGAATGTGTCCAGACGTTGCACCTTTATGCCACAATTCCGCCCGCGATCGGCTCCAGTAATGGGCTTCTCCCGTTTCTAAGGTTTGCTGAATTGATTCACGGTTCATCCATGCCATCATCAAGACGGTATTGTCCAGATAATCTTGGGCAATGACTGGAATTAAGCCCTGTTCATTGAACTTAAGCTGTTCTACCCACAAAAAAGTCTGATTCATCGTCACTATTGGGTTAGACAATTATTCAGGGTTTGAATCAAAAAGAGGGCATCCAGTTTGCGCCCAATCAATACCATTTGATTCTTTGGGGCAGCCGTCCATTCACTATCGTCGATCGTAAACCGCTTGCCGCTGAGTTGGAATAAATGGCGCTTGGGACTTTCAGCAAAGTAGAGTACCCCTTTTGCTCGAAATACATTGTCAGGAAGTTGATAATCTAAAAACTGCTGAAATTTCTTCAAGGCAATGGGGCGATCGCTTTGAAAGGATACGGACATAAATCCATCGTTGTTCAGGTGCTGGGTGTTTTGGTTTAGTTGTGCTCCAGAGTCCAGAGAATCATCAATTGTAGAAAGATTGATATCAAGAATTAGAGAAAGCGGTACTTTACCGTGTTGCGATCGCAAAATCCGGGCACGCTCTTTCACGGAATGGAGATAGTCTTCTAACTCTTTTACTCTTGACTCCGTGACTAAATCCGTTTTATTCAGCAGAATCATATCCCCATACAAGATCTGATTCATCGCGGCACCACTGTTGTAATGTTCAGCAGGTGTAAAGGTTTCGGCATCAACAACGATCACGATCGCATCCAATTGAGTTAAATCTCTCAACTCTGTTCCCAAGAATGTCAGGGCGATCGGCAGAGGATCTGCAACTCCAGTTGTTTCCACAATTAAATACTCAATCCGATCGCGCCGTTCCAGCACCCGGTAGACTGCATCCGCTAAGTTGTCATTAATGGTGCAACAGATGCAGCCATTGGTCAGTTCAATCATGTCCTGATCAACGGCAATTAAGAACTGACTGTCGATGTTAATGTCACCAAATTCATTCACTAAGACAGCGACTTTGTAGGCTTCAAAGTTTTGCAGGATGTAGTTTAACAGCGTTGTTTTGCCACTTCCTAAAAAGCCAGTAATGATGGTAACAGGGAGTTTGGTATCTGCACTTGGGAGATTAGACATAGATTGTGGGCAAGGGAAGGAGGAGTAGGGAGTAGGGATTAAAGTATTTTCCCCATTCCCCACTCCTCTATTTACGACTTAATGAAACGATGGACGATGACGGATCAGATCCATAAATTCCTGACGAGTTTTGGCATCGGCGGCAAACACGCCCTGCATGGAGCTAGTCACTGTCCAGGAACCGGGCTTTTGTACACCCCGCATCACCATACACATATGGGTCGCTTCCACCACGACTGCAACTCCTTGCGGTTTGAGTAAGCCTTGCAGGGCATCGGCGATCTGTTGCGTCAGACGTTCCTGGACTTGCAGACGACGGGCATACATTTCGCAGATGCGGGCAATTTTGGATAGCCCAATCACTTTACCGTCGGGAATGTAGGCAACATGGGCACGTCCCAGAATTGGCAGAATGTGGTGTTCGCAGGAGCTAAACAAATCAATATCGCGCACCAACACCATTTCATTGGCATCTTCATGAAACACGGCTCCATTGAGCAACTCATCTAGGGATTGCTGGTAGCCAGAGGTGAGGAATTTGAGCGCTTTAACCACTCGTTTGGGCGTGTCACGCAACCCTTCGCGATCGGGGTCTTCACCCATGCCTAACAGCAATGTCCGAACCGCTTGCTGCATTTCAGCTTCGGAAACAGGAGATTTGGATTCTGTAATAACCGATTGCTTGCGGATATCGTCGGGTGAAATAGATAACGTCATGAGTGAATTTAGGTTAGGTGATTATCAACCGTGACAGAAAGGGGGGCTATCGCATCCCCTCTCTCAGCAGACGGCTGCACTGCTGAAAGACTTGCTATTAGGCAAGACAATCCGCTAAATGCTGCTGTAGTGTATCAGCATTTAGATTGCGCCCGATAAAGACTAGTTGGTTCTTAGGAGCACTCCGCCACTCTTCTCCTTGCAAGTCAAAGCGAGGACCGCTGAGTTGAAAGACGTTGCGTAAGTCGCTTTCTTTGAACCAGAGAATCCCTTTTGCCCGGAATACTTCTTTGGGTAACTGTTCTTGCAAAAAGGTTTCAAACTTTTTCACGTCAAAGGGGCGATCGCTCTCAAAAGCAACGGACACAAAGCCATCATTGTCGAGGTGAGCAGAGTGGTGATGATAGTGTTCGTGAGGGTGATGAGTATGATCGTGATGGTCATCATGAGCGTGGTGATCATGGTCATGATGATGCGCTTCGTGGGAGTGATCCTGCTGGGTTTGTTCAATCTCTTCCTGAATTAAATTGGCATAGGCTTCTGGGTTGTTATAGCCCACATCTAAAAGCAGTGGCAGCGGTACTTTTCCATGCTGACTGTGCAGGATTCTGGCACCTTCTTTGACCGTATGAATATAAGCTTCCAGGTTCTGGATTTGGTCTGGATCTGCCAAATCAGTCTTATTCAAGATCGTGACATCTCCATAGGCAATCTGCTTGAATGCCGCTTCGC